>CAUPZU010000033.1:0-22485 GCA_963516025.1 Acinetobacter lwoffii | reverse complement strand
ATGTTAGATTATCAAACAACGGTTCAAGACTTTGATTTAAACACGGGTGCAAGCCAGTATCTCTCCGGTTCAATGCAGGCAGTAAATGCCTGTTATGAATGCTGTGACCGTCATGCCAATTCCGATGCCATTGCCTTGTACTGGCATGGTAAAGATGGCCGTAAAGAACAGTATAGCTTTGCCGAACTCAAAAAATATTCCAGCCAGTTTGCCAACTTTTTAAAGTCTCAAGGCATTGGTAAAGGCGACCGCGTTTCCGGATTATTACCACGTACTCCCGAGTTGATCATTACTATTTTGGCAACCTGGCGGATTGGTGCTGTCTATCAACCCTTATTTACGGCCTTTGGTCCCAAAGCCATCGAGCATCGTATTCAGCTGGCGCAAAGCAAGCTGGTGGTGACTGATCTGGCGAATCGGGACAAATTATCCGAGATCAGCAACTGTCCACCGGTTGTGACGGTACATGCCGAAACTGAGGCAGAGCGCTATCCGCACGACCTCAGCTTCTGGACGGTATTAAACCGTCAGGCTGAAGCTTGTGAGCTGGAGATCCTGAATGTTGATGATCCATTTTTATTGATGTTTACCTCGGGCACCACTGGACCAGCGAAACCGCTTAAAGTCCCTTTAAAAGCGCTGATTGCTTTTGCAAGCTATATGCAAAATGCCATTGGTCTGACTCCTGAAGATGCTTTCTGGAATATTGCCGATCCCGGCTGGGCCTACGGTTTGTATTACGCGATTACTGGTCCCTTAATGCTTGGACACTCGACCTTATTTTATGAAGGCGGTTTTAATGCAGAAAGTGTCTGCGAAATTGTTAAGGAATATGGCATTACCAATCTGGCCGGTGCACCGACTGCTTATCGCATGATGATGGCAGCCGATCCTGCTCAAATGGCAAAACTGCGCGGCAAGTTACGTGTCGTCAGCAGTGCGGGTGAACCGTTAAATCCGGAAGTGATCCGCTGGTTTAAAGAGGTGCTGGATGTGCCGATTTATGACCATTATGGCCAGACCGAAGTCGGGATGGTGGTGTGTAATCATCATGCCCTGGAACATCCGGTCCGTTCAGGTTCGGCAGGCTTTGCCAGCCCGGGTTACCAAATAGCCGTTGTCGATGAGCATGGTCAGGCACTCGCTGCAGACGTCCCGGGCATCTTGGCAGTTGATATCAGCCAATCGCCGATGATGTGGTTCTCTGGCTATGAAGAAAGCCGTAAATCTCCCTTTGTCGGACAGTATTACTTAACTGGGGATACCGCAGAAATCCATGCTGATGGCAGTATGAGCTTCGTTGGGCGTAGTGATGATGTCATTACAACGTCAGGCTATCGGGTCGGTCCATTTGATGTGGAAAGTGCCTTGCTGGAACACGATGCCGTGATTGAAGCTGCGGTGATTGGCGTGCCTGATCCCGAGCGTACCGAAGTGATTAAAGCCTTTGTAATTCTGGCGAATAATTTTGCAGCTTCGGCCCATCTGGAAGAAGAACTCGGTCAATTTGTGAAAAAGCGTTTATCTGCGCATGCCTATCCACGCCTGATTGAATTCGTGACCGAATTGCCGAAAACCCCAAGCGGTAAAATTCAACGCTTTTTACTCCGGAATCAGGAAATCAACAAACAGCAATCCAAAACTGCATAAGCTCATAAAGCCAATAGATTAAATAAGAAGATTGAAGGAAGCATCGATGCAACTAACGGAAGAGCAAAAACTAATTCAGGATATGGCCAAAAGCTTTGCCCAGGAACAGATTAAACCCTTTGCCGGCGAGTGGGATCAAAAAGGCATCTTTCCCAAAGATGCCTTGGCCCAAATGGGAGAGCTGGGTTTTTTAGGCATGCTGATTCCGGAAGAATGGGGCGGCTCGGGCACAGGCACGCTGGCTTATGTCTTGGCCTTAGAAGAAGTCGCTGCGGCCGATGGCGCAACATCCGCGATTATGAGCGTACATAACTCCGTGGGTTGTGTGCCGATTTTGAAGTTCGGCACGGAACAGCAAAAGCAGCAATTTTTAAAGCCTTTGGCTCAAGGTGAAATGATTGGTGCCTTTGCCTTAACCGAACCGCATACCGGATCGGATGCTGCCGCGATTAAAACCCGGGCGGTCAAGGATGGCGATCATTACATTCTGAATGGCGCCAAACAGTTTATTACCTCAGGGCACAATGCCGGGATGATTATTGTGTTTGCCGTGACTGATCCAGCTGCGGGCAAAAAAGGCATGAGTGCATTTTTAGTGCCGCGAGACACACCTGGCTATGAAGTCATTCGGGTGGAAGAAAAACTCGGCCTGCATGCTTCGGATACCTGTCAGATTGCCCTAACTGATGTCCGCATTCATGAAAGTTTAAGACTCGGTGCCGAAGGCGAAGGTTTAAAAATCGCCTTGGCTAATCTGGAAGGTGGTCGGATCGGCATTGCCGCACAGGCGGTTGGCTTGGCACGTGCCGCATTGGAAGAAGCCACTGTTTATGCGCACGACCGCGTGGCTTTTGGCAAACCTATTTTTGAACAGCAGGCGATTTCTTTCAGGTTGGCCAGTATGGCGACTGAAATTGAAGCGGCACGGCAACTGGTACATTTTGCAGCACGCAAAAAAGAAGCCGGTGAAGCCTGTTTAACCGAAGCCTCCATGGCCAAGCTATTTGCTTCAGAAATGGCAGAACGGGTCTGTTCCAAAGCGCTGCAGATTTTTGGCGGCTACGGTTATCTTAAAGATTTTCCGATTGAGCGGATTTATCGCGATGCGCGGATTTGTCAGATTTATGAAGGCACCAGCGATATTCAGCGCCTGGTGATTGCACGCAGCCTCTAATTTTAAAAGGACTTATTTCATGCAGTGGCAAACAATTTTATTAGAACAACGTAACGGCGTCGGGCTGATTACTTTAAACCGTCCGCAAGCATTAAATGCACTGAATAACCAGCTGATTATTGAAATGAATCAGGCACTGGATCAACTAGAAAAAGATCCGGCAATTGGCTGTATTGTGATTGCCGGTTCGGAAAAAGCCTTTGCTGCTGGTGCCGATATTAAAGAAATGGCAGATCTGAATTTTCCGCAAATTTATCTGGATGATTTTTTCAGTCTGGCCGATCGAATTGCGCAGCGTCGTAAACCTTTAATTGCCGCAGTGAGTGGTTATGCTTTGGGTGGTGGTTGCGAACTGGCTTTAATGTGCGACTTTATTTACTGCGCTGATAATGCAAAATTTGGTCTGCCTGAAGTGACCTTAGGCGTGTTGCCCGGCATTGGTGGTACCCAGCGTTTAACCTTGGTGATTGGTAAGGCCAAAGCCATGGAAATGTGCCTGACTGCACGGCAGATGGGGGCGCAGGAAGCGGAGCAAAGTGGTTTGGTGGCTCGGGTATTTGCCAAGGAAGAATTGCTGGAGCAAACCCTGCAAGCTGCCGAAAAAATTGCTGAAAAATCGCTTACTGCCGTGATGATGATTAAAGAATCAATTAATCGGGCCTTTGAAGTGAGCCTGGCTGAAGGCCTGCGCTTTGAACGCCGGGTATTCCATTCCATTTTTGCAGGTTCCGATCAAAAGGAAGGCATGCAGGCCTTTGTGGAAAAACGCCCAGCCAAATTTACCCATCAATAAGAAATTCATAATAGGAACAAAAAGAATGAGTGATGAAAATAATTTAGCGATTCGGGTCGCAGGGGGGCTGGGCATTATCAGCCTGGACCGCACCAGCCATTTAAATGCCTTAACCCTGGCGATGATTCAGGGCATTCAGGCGCAACTCGATCAGTGGCTGCATGAACCACAGGTACAAGCGGTTCTGATCAATTCCAACAGTCCCAAGGCGTTCTGTGCCGGAGGAGATATCCGCTATCTGTATGACAGCTATCAGGCCGGCAATACCCAATATCAGGATTTTTTTGCCACTGAATATAAGATGCTGAGCACCTTGCGTAATTTTCCAAAGGCCGTGATCGTGATGATGGATGGCTATGTACTGGGCGGAGGCTTTGGATTGGCTCAAGCCTGTCATATCAAAGTTACGAGTGAAAAATCACGTTTTGCCATGCCAGAAACTGCGATTGGTTTTTTCCCCGATGTCGGTGCTACCCATTTTCTGTCCCGACTGGATGAAGTCGGTGTCTATATGGCATTGACTGGTGAGCAAATCAGTAGCAGTGATGCGCTGTATCTGGATCTGGTGGATTATCATGTGCCGAGTGAGCGTTTTGCTGAATTAGAAGCAGCATTGATTGCAGCACCGGTATTAAACCCGATTGAGATTCAAAAGATCATTAGTTCCTATATTACGCATCCGGTAGAAAGCGAGCTGCAAAAACGTGCAGATCTGATTAATCAGCATTTTGGCTATCAACACCTTGAGGAAATTGAACAGAGTCTTGCTCATACAAGTAACGCAACTGATCAGGAATGGGCCAATAAAATGCGGACCATTTTGCAGCAGCGTCCGGTCATGGCAAAACAGACCAGCCTGAAGTTACAGCAAGCCGGACAGAATTTGTCGCTGGAAAAATGTATGCAGCTAGAACGGGACTTGCAGGATGTCTGGTTAGAGCAGGGCGACTTTATTGAAGGCGTTCGTGCGCTGATTATCGATAAAGACAAAAATCCACAATGGCGAACAGAGAATGCAAAATTTGAAAAGACTTTGCAACAGATCTGGCCGGTCTGGACTCAGCAGCGTATCGAAAATATTACTTAAAGCTGATGCTAAAAGACTCTCTATAATTTAATTATAGAGAGTCTTTAGATGTGTCCTATTATAGCGTCATGAATATGAATTTTGCTTAGTGGGACGTTTTCTTTTTCTTGCCACCGCCGTCTTGTTTATTGACCGTCGACCAGGCAATACGTTCGGCTTCTTCCTCAGAATGACCACGTTCTTTTTCGCTTTCTTCAATATGTTCAGCCTGCCGTTTCTGTTTATCGGTATAGGCTGATTTGTCACCTCTAGGCATCTTAATATCCTCATCAGGTTTGGCTGAAATTACTATAACAAGAGCTTATTTTTACAAGGGTAAGTATTTGTTGGAATCATTTTATAAAAACCTAATTTTTTAAAATATGAAAATCTAAAGATTAAATAGATGAAGATAACGGTCAGCTAGAACCGCTATCTTCTGTGCCAGATTAGCCGTTAATAATACTGCCGCCATTCACATGAATCACCTGACCTGAAATATAGCTGGCTTCTTCACTGGCCAGAAATAAATACGCCGGTGCTACTTCACTTGGCTGGCCCATGCGGCCCATTGGGGTACTTTTACCAAAATCTTTAAGCTGTTCTTCATCAAAACTGCTCGGAATTAATGGTGTCCAGATTGGCCCTGGCGCGACACCATTGACACGAATGCCGGTTTTATTTTTCAATAAATTGGTGGAAAGGCTTCGGGTAAATGTAGTGATGGCACCTTTCGTGCTGGCATAGTCAATCAGCTGATCATGTCCGTGATAACTGGTAATACTGGTGGTATTGATAATGCTGTCACCTGCTTGCATATGCGGAATCACCGCCTGAGTCAGGTGGAACATCGACAGAATATTAACATTAAATGTTTTAAGTAATTGCTCGGGCGAGATATCGGTAATACTTTCTTTCGGGTATTGAACCCCGGCATTATTGACCAGAATATTAATCGTTTTAAATTCCTGAAGGGTCTTTTCCACCATTTTCTTGATTTCATCTTGATCTTGTAAATCACATTGAATCAGCAGACAACGGCGGCCTTCATCTTCCACCATTTTTTTGGTGTCCCGTGCATCCTGATCTTCATCCAGATAGCAAATAGCGATATCTGCACCTTCGCGAGCAAATAAGACCGATACAGAACGGCCAATTCCGCTATCACCACCAGTAATCAAGGCAACTTTGCCTTTTAATTTTTCACTGCCTTTATAATGCGGTTTAATAATTTCCGGTGCAGGGTCCATTTTGGTTTGCACACCCGGTTGATGGTCTTGTGTTTCAGTTGAAGCTGGGGTTTCAGGATAATGATTCATATCTTTTCCAATTCCAATGATTGTGGCCATATAAGAAAAAATATATTAGAAGCTTTTAGGCAAAATGAGGCTGGACTCAACATTTCATAACAGAATGTATTCGAGATTTATCAATTATTCGTTGAAACGGATCAGGTTGAGCAACCAGAACAGAAAAAGCTGATGAAACAGCTTCTGGCTACACTTTGATAGCTGAGGTGGTCTTGAAAGGTGAAATTTGATTAGGAAAGGTGAGGTATCAACGGAGATTTAAAATCTAGACATACATAGGCCTTTTTTACTGGGCTTGTATATAAAATAAATGGAGAGTTTTTTAACTCTCCATTTATTCATTCTGATGTGTTTAAAAAATTTCTATAGAAATAAATTAAAGATTATCACTTAAATTAATTCTGGCCTGTGCTGCCTTTTGCTTTTTGGCTGAGGCTTTACCCCAGTTAAACTTTTGTGCACAGATGCCTAAGCCCACAATAAATAATGCAAGCACACTGGTATAAACCACTTCTTTAAAATAGGTTCCTTCAATAATCATGGTAATTAAAGCGCCGACAATAAAGATAATGACCAGATAAGTGAGCCATGGGAATAACCACATCTTGAATGGAATATTTTGTCCTTCAGCTTCCAGTTTTTTACGTAACTTAAGCTGAGAAATGGCAATAGCAAGATAGACATATAAAGATACGGTACCAGTCGCTAACATCAAGACATCATAAATATTCATACTTTCGGTGGCAGTCAGATAAATCGCCACGAAAGAAAACAGGCTTGAAAAGATGACACCTACCCATGGGCTGTTATTGCGGTTGGTTAAACCGAAACTCTTTGGTGCATCTCCACGTTTCGAGAGGGAATAGACCATGCGTGAACAGGTATAAAGTGCGGAGTTAAAGCAGCTACATACCGAGGTGAGCACGACAAAATTAACAATATGGCGTGCTTCTGGAATACCGAGTGCAGTAAGCGCTACGCTATACGTACCCCAGGTCGGATCTTTCAATAAAGGATTATTGTGTGGAATCAGGCAAACCGTAATCAACATTGAACCGACATAGAATAAAATGATACGCCATACAATTGAATTAGCGGCCTTACGAATTTCCTTGGCTGGATCTTTGGTTTCAGCTGCTGCTACGGTGACAATCTCTGCTCCCATATAAGCAAACATTACACCCAATAAGGCCGTGATCACCGATGAAAACCCATTAGGCATAAAGCCTTGAGCGGTTAGATGAGTTGTACCACCGAGCATAGAGGCATCGCCCCAAGGCCACAGGTGCATCACGGCCAAACTACCAAACACCAGAAACAGTACAATGGCAATAACTTTGATCAGGGCAAACCAGAACTCGAATTCACCAAAGTTTTTTACGTCACGGAGATTAATCCAGACCAGTGCTACAGTGACCAGAAGCATATAGCCCCAGATCGGGATAAATGGAAACCAGCTATTTAGGATTTTCCCGGCAACAAAGGCTTCCCAGCCCATGAGCAACGTCCAGAAAGACCAGTATAACCAGCCGATAGAAAATCCAGCCCAGCGCCCGATTCCACGATCCGCATAGGTTGAAAATGAACCACTGTCGGGATTCAGTACCGCCATTTCTCCCAGCATACGCATGATGAGTAAAACTAATATTCCACCTAGAGTATAGGCAATGAGTGCAGCCGGTCCTGCAGAATAGATGACATTACCGGAGCCGACAAAGAGTGCTCCACCAATGACACCGGCAATTGAAATCATGGTGAGATGGCGTGATTTAAGTCCGTTTTTTAAGCCGTTTGATGATTCGGAATTGGAGAAATGTTGATGTTCTGCCATATAATTTCCCTTAATATCAATAGCGTAGCGGCAATAAAATTCCTTATTTGGCTTACGCTATCTTATCCTTTGAAACTGTAACCGAATTCATCAGTGCTTGACGAATATTAAGTTAATCTTAATAAAATGAATCCTTGTAGCCCTATAGACAGGATCACACTTTGATTAAAGTACGGTTACATGCTGTTCATGTATGCGGTTAATTTCTCTTTTTTGTTGTAAAGTGACGAGAGCCATTTTTGAGCAATTCAAAGGAGCCAATTGGCTTAAGAGATAAAAAATATAAGCAGGCAATATTTACAGAAAAATAAAGCCTACCTAAAATATCAGGCTAAAAGCAGGTTTACGTTCCCTTTAAAAATAAATTAAAAGCTTTTTGATTTTAAAAATATAATTGTATTGATCCCTGAGTTTTTACTAAGTTAAAGTGCGGATCCCATGCTCGCGCAAGCACTTTAACAATATCCCGAAAGCCACCAGAATTTCCTGTTCACTCACACAGGCAAAGCCCAGTAATAATCCTTTCTGCCGGGTGGAATAATGTTTGGTATAGTATTGCGATAAGGCTCTGACCTTGATTCCCAGTTCAAGCGCTTTGGATGCAATCAAGACATCATCACTGCTGCTCGGCAATTTTAAAATCAGATGCAAACCGGCGGCGGTATTGTATTCATGCAGAAAATCTTCACCTAAATGTCGGCGAATCAGGTCAATTAAAAAAGCGTGGCGTTTGCCATACAATAAACGCATCCGTCGGATATGCGCCTCATAATGTCCTTCACGGATAAATTCAGCCAGTGTTTGCTGATCGATTAAGTGACCACCACGATAAAGTTCCGAGGCCACAATTCGCAACGAAGAAAACAGCTGTTTTGGTACCACTAAATAGCCAATGCGCAGAGCCGGATAAATGGTCTTACTAAACGTCCCCATATAAATCACCGGAGAATCCGGCTCCAAACCTTGTAAAGAAGGATAGGGCTGGCCCGAGAACCTGAACTCACTGTCATAATCATCTTCAACAATCCAGCTATTGTGTTGGCGTGCGAGTGCAATTAACTGTTTGCGCCGTTCCAAACTTAAATGTGAACCTAAGGGATATTGATGCGAAGGCGTCACAAAAATCAGCTTAGGCGGTTTCTTGGGATGCAGATCGGGAATAATCCCTTCCTGATCGACCGGTAAGGAACGCAGATTCACACCATTAATTCGTAAAATATTACGCGCGCCCCAATAGGCCGGATCTTCGATCCAGACTTCGTCACCAATGTCGCTTAAAGTACGCGAGACTAAGTCAATTGCCTGATGGGTGCCTTCGGTAATAATGATCTGATCAGCATCGCACTGCACTGAACGAGCAATTTTCAGATATTCCGCCAGCTCCTGACGTAGTTCCAGGGAGCCACCGGCATTGCTGTAAATCAGGTTGTTGACTTGAGGTTCACGGCTCAAACGTGTCTGGATTTTGCTGAAAATATGATGCGGAAATTCGGTTACATCGGGTGCGCCCGGTACAAAGGCTCCCCATTGATAAGGCGAGGCTGCTGAATAGCCGAGCAAGTAGGAACCGCGTTGCGACAGATTATAATTTTGCTGTGCTTTTTTTTCCGTAACCGCAGGAGAGCTTTGTTCTGCCTTCACCAAAAAGGACTCAGGTAATTTCTCTACCACCCAGGTGCCTTGACCGGTACGGGCATCCACATAGCCCTGTGCCTGTAATTGTTCATAGGCATTTAAAACCGTATTACGCGATACCTGAATTTCTTTGGCCAGATCACGCGATGCAGGCAAGCGGGTTTTGGGAGCCAATACGCTATCAATAATCGCGTTACGCAAGCAGCGGAACAGTCGCATCTGTAATGTTCCTGTGACATCTTGCTGCAATCGCTGCAGTAAATAATCTCCAAGCAAGCTACGCAATTGGCTCTCTCCTACAAATTTGAAATGGCTCTCGTGAGAGCGGTATTGCTAGGTGCAAAATAGTCTGATCAGGCAGTCATTGTAAAGTGTCTTGTATGCGTTTTGATCATGTACCTGCGGCTTGAATACGAGCATACAGGCGGGCAGGCAATATACACAGATACCGATTAAAACTAAAGCGAAAAATCCAGACACTGATTTTGTTAGGAGCTTGCTGAACTGAGACCTGAATCAAGCAATGATTGCCATAACAGGCGAATAGAGATGTGTTGCAGCCGCCAAGACATGCGACTGCATATAACAAAAGGATCATAGAATGAACATGATGATGAAAGGATTGACCTACACCGATCAGGGTACAACGGCCTGGAACAATTATCTTAAGCAACTGGATAAAGTAGCGCCTTATCTGGGTGAACTGAGTGAAAGACT
Source organism: Acinetobacter lwoffii (assembly GCA_963516025.1). Lineage (GTDB taxonomy): Bacteria > Pseudomonadota > Gammaproteobacteria > Pseudomonadales > Moraxellaceae > Acinetobacter > Acinetobacter lwoffii_R. The sequence goes on along the minus strand of CAUPZU010000033.1, from coordinate 12,309 downwards.
GGATATGCTGCGACGCCCAAAGCGCAGTTTGATTGTCGATGTCCCGGTCATTATGGATGATGGTACGGTTCAGCATTTTGAAGGCTATCGTGTTCAGCACAATTTAACTCGCGGTCCAGGCAAAGGCGGCGTGCGTTTTCATCCAGATGTCAATTTAGATGAGGTGATGGCTCTGTCGGCCTGGATGACGATCAAATGTGCTGCTCTAAATTTACCTTTTGGCGGTGCCAAAGGCGGTGTGCGAGTTGATCCGAGCCAGCTTTCCAAGCGCGAACTGGAACGCTTGACCCGACGTTATACGGCAGAAATCAATTTAATTATTGGACCGCAAAAAGATATTCCGGCGCCGGATGTTGGAACCAATCCGCAAATCATGGCCTGGATGATGGATACGTTTTCCATGAATGCGGGTTCTACGATTACTGGTGTAGTAACCGGAAAGCCGGTTCATTTAGGGGGGTCTTTAGGCCGCAGTAAAGCCACAGGCCGTGGTGTGTTTATTAGCGGTCGTGAAGTTGCCCAGCAAATTGGTCTGGATTTAAAAGATGCCCGGGTCTGTGTACAGGGTTTCGGTAATGTCGGCAGTGAAGCTGCGCTGCTTTTCCAGGAAAATGGCAGCAAAGTGATCTGTGTTCAGGACCATTCTGCCACCCTGTATCAGGAACAGGGGATTAATATTAAAAAGCTGCTTGAATACTCAAATACCCACCATAAAATTCAGGGATTTTCTACCAACGATGAAATTTCTGCATCAGCTTTCTGGACCATTCCCGCCGAAGTCTTTATTCCGGCAGCGCTGGAAGGTGTGATTAATACTCAGGTCGCGCAAAATATTCAGACCAAAATGATTCTAGAAGGTGCCAATGGTCCAACATTGACTGAGGCCGATGAAATTCTGAGTGAACGTCATATTACCGTGGTGCCAGACGTAATCTGCAATGCGGGTGGCGTGACGGTCAGCTATTTTGAATGGGTTCAGGATTTGGCCAGCTACTTCTGGACTGAGGAAGAGATTAACCAGCGTATGGATGCCAGCATGAAAAATGCGGTACAGGATGTATGGCAAAAAGCAGTTCAGGCCGGATGTTCTTTGCGTACAGCCGCTTATATTCTGGCTTGTGAACGTATTTTAATGGCACGTCAGGAACGCGGGATCTATCCGGGTTAATCGAAGTTTTTGCACCATGGATTAATTGATTAAACCGACTGGATTTAGTTGATTATTACCCATCCTAAATTTTTGCAATGGATTTTTAAATTGGCTTCTTTATTTAAAAAGGAGCCAATTTTTAGTGCAAATATAAATAATTGTTTATAAATAAAATAATTTTATATTTTGACTATTTTACTCGTTTTAAATAGATCAATTGGCTCCTTCTATCTGCTGCAAAGTGGCTCTCGTCTCATACGTATAAAAGCGCAAAATGAACCATATCAGCCAGTCTTTGGCAAATTTCTATCCCAAGATCCGGATAGCAAAATTTACAACGTATGAATCAAGAATGAGGATACAAAATGGACAGTAAACACTCAGCACTGAATGCACGTAAACAGCAGGCAACACCACGTGGTGTTGGGGTCATGTGTCAATGGTACGCAGAGAAAGCAGAAAACTCGACCATTTGGGATGCAGAAGGCAATCAATATATCGACTTTGCGGGCGGGATCGCCGTACTGAATACTGGCCATCGTCACCCTAAAATTATTGCTGCGGTCACTGAACAATTAACCAAATTTACCCATACGGCTTATCAGGTTGTACCATACGAGAGTTACGTTGCTCTGGCAGAACGTATCAATGCACGCGCTCCCATCCAAGGTGCTGCAAAAACCTCATTCTTTTCGACTGGTGCTGAAGCTGTCGAAAATGCAGTTAAAATTGCCCGTGCCCATACTGGCCGTCATGGCATTGTGACTTTTGGTAATGGTTTTCATGGCCGTTCATTCATGACGATGGCCATGACCGGTAAAACTGCACCTTATAAACGCGACTTTGGGGTGATGCCTGGTGGTGTTTTCCATGCCCGTTACCCGGTGGAATCCAAAGGCATTAGTGTTGATGATGCAATTCAAAGCATTGAAGACATTTTCGCAGAAGATATTGCTGCGCATGACGTAGCAGCAATTGTGCTTGAGCCTGTACAAGGCGAAGGCGGATTTAATGTGGTGCCTGCAGAATTCCTGAAACGCTTGCGTGTCCTATGCGATCAAAACGGCATTTTACTGATTGCTGATGAAGTACAGTCTGGTTTTGCGCGTACAGGTAAACTGTTTGCGATGGATTATTATGAAACCAAGCCAGATCTGATTACGATGGCAAAGAGTCTGGGCGGCGGTTTCCCGATCTCAGGCGTTGTGGGTCGTGCTGAAGTCATGGATGCACCAAATCCAGGTGGATTGGGCGGTACTTATGCAGGTAACCCGGTTGCTGTTGCTGCTGCCCATGCGGTACTGGATATCATTGAAGAAGAAGGGCTTTGTGAAAGAGCGAATGATCTAGGCGCAGAACTGGTTGATGTTTTACATGAACTGAAAATGTCATCTAGCATGGTCAAAGATATTCGCGCACTGGGTTCAATGGTGGCAGTTGAGCTTGAAACCGCGGAACAGGCAAAAGCTGTACAAAACCATGCCATGCAAAATGGTCTGTTAATCCTGACCTGCGGTCGTTATGGTAATGTAATCCGTTTCCTATACCCGCTCACAATTCCGGCAGAACAGTTCCGTGCGGGATTGGCTATCTTGAAACAAGGGTTTGCACTGTCTGTCGCAGCCTAATGAAAGAGTAATGATCATGCTTCAAGCGCAATATAGAGATTTATTACAGCATCCTGATATCAGCTTCGATCAGCCTGCCACGGGTGAATATATTGAAGTCAACGATGCAGCAACCCAAGCCACTTTGGCCTGGGTAAAATCCCATGACCGGGCGTCTGTAGAACAGCTGATTGTTCGTTCTCAGCAAGCCCAGAAAGCCTGGAAAGCCAAGATAGCTCTTGAACGTGCGGATGTGCTTTGGGCCTGGTTCGATCTGATGCAGGAAAATAAAGAGTCCTTGGCTCAGATCCTGACTGCTGAACAGGGCAAGCCACTGGCTGAGGCGCGGGGTGAAATCGGTTATGCTGCTTCCTTTATCCGCTGGTTTGCTGAGCAGGCACGCCGTATTGATGGTGACGTGTTGACTCCAACGCTTGCCCATCAACGGTTATTGGTCATTAAGCAGGCGATTGGGGTGACAGCGGCCATTACACCGTGGAATTTTCCGGCGGCGATGATTACCCGTAAAGCCGCGCCAGCTCTGGCTGCTGGCTGTTCCATGCTGGTTAAACCGGCTGAACAAACGCCTTTAACCGCCTATGCGCTTGAAGTTTTGGCCTTGCGCGCAGGTTTGCCACAAGATGTATTGCTGCATGTCAGTGGTGATGCGGTTGAAGTGGGTCAGGTCTTATGTGAAAGCGAAACCGTGAAAAAGTTAAGCTTTACTGGCTCAACTCAAGTCGGTCGTATCCTGATGCAGCAATGTGCGCCGACCATCAAAAAACTCTCCTTAGAACTTGGTGGCAATGCGCCAGTTCTGGTCTTTGATGATGCCAATCTCGAACAGGCGGTACAGGGCATCATGGCCAGTAAATTCCGTAATAGTGGACAGACTTGTGTTTGCGCGAACCGGATTTATGTACAAGATGGCATTTATGATGCGCTGGTAGAAAAACTGGTGGCTGCCGTTGCCAAACTAAAAGTCGGTGATGGCCGTGATGAAGCTTCTACCCAAGGTCCATTAATTGATGAGGCTGCGATCGAAAAAGTGCAGTCACATATTGCCGACGCAGTGAGCAAAGGTGCACAGGTGAAAACCGGTGGACAGCGCTCAAATCTGGGCGGTACATTCTTCGAGCCAACGCTTCTGACTGAAGTTACTCAGCAGATGCGTGTGGCAAAAGAAGAAACTTTTGGACCGTTGGCGCCGTTATTCCGTTTCAAGACTGAAGAAGAAGCAATTCAGATGGCGAACGATACAGAATTCGGTCTGGCTACCTATGTATTTACCCAAAGTACAGCACGTCAGTGGCGTGTAGGTGAAGCCTTAGAATACGGTATGGTGGGAATCAATACCGGAGCTATCTCTAATGAGGTTGCGCCATTTGGTGGAGTCAAGCAATCGGGATTAGGCCGTGAAGGGTCTAAATTCGGTATGGATGAATACCTTGAAATGAAATATCTCTGTGTTGATATTTCTTCATAATGACGTTTAGAAAATAAACGTATTCATTAAAAACTGATGAGAAAATATCAGTCTCCAGTGAATCCCGCGTTTAATTTAAACCGGGATTCCTGCGATGGAGCAAGGACTCAATAAACAGATTGGAGGAGGGCATATTTTCAGTTGTTAAGTCATTCTTCTTCTCTAAAATTCCCCTAAATATCAATTAAAGCATCAGATTATCATCAGGATTTAACCCTGATTTCTAACTTTAAACCAAAAGCATCCAGTAATTTCTGCATAGACTTGAGTGTTGGATTGCCTTCAGGTTGTTCCATTTTCTGTAGAGTCTGGGGAGCAATCTTGGTAATTTTAGCCATATCGTTGAGTGTGAGGTGCAACTCGGTACGAATGAAGCGAGCAACCTGATGAAAAGGCCAGTCAGGATTGTTACTGACGGTTTCAAGTACAGACAATCTCTTTTGCATCTGTTGAATCGGAGTCAGTGGCTTGAAGCGTTTATCCATAATTCAGCTCCTCCAATTGTTGGCAAATATTATCAATTCGATACTGGCTATTTTCCAGAATTTCAGGTGCCAATTGCAGATACTGCATGTGCTCGAGTAATCCCTGATAAAGTGGTAATTGTTCGATTAACACCGCTTTGATTTCTTTTGGATCAATCATCGTGCTTTCGGCGATCTGTTCAATGACTGAATGCCAAATTGGCATACCACCATGATCATCTCGCTCCCAACGCGTAGTTCGGGCAATACCATCTGGATGGAGCCACATCGGCGCAAAATCAAATAATGGGGTTAGTTGAATGATTCCGTTATTGAAACGTTGAATCGCTGTATTACGGGTATGATTGTCCTTATTGCCTAAAGCAACATTGGCAAGATCACGCTTCAAATATTCAAAGATTTCCTGTTTTGGTTCAGTACAGCATTGCATCAACAGGCTACAGATCTGGTTATGGATCATTCTTACCCCAAAACCGGCTTTCCCCCCCAGAGAAGCAATACTTTCCTGGGAAATTCTTTCAACCTTCCCATCGATGATCTTACGGTCGAATCGGGGAATGAATAAAGTCTTGCCATGCAGTTCCAGTTCCTGATGAACACGAAGTCCCAGATACTGGGCAATTTTCATATATAAGGCTTCGTGCATCAAAATTTTATCTAAATTCTGATCACTGCCACGGCTGAATTTCACCAGCCAATGCTGCTTGACCTGATGATCTGTCAGCGTGTGATCCAGATAGAACAGGTCATCGTGACCTTGAGTTAACAGTAATTTTGGCCACTCGCCCTGAATACCAGAAGAACCAGCAATAAAAAGTCCATAAGAGGCTAAGGACTCAATAAATTTTTCTTGACGTTCTACGACTTGGTCTAGACTAAAACCATGATTCTGCTGAACAGGAAACTGCCCCTGTAGCCATTCATAAGCCTCTTTAATCCGTAAGTTGCCAATCGGATTGCCTGCACCCGCTTTTAAAAGCGCCCAGTCTGCTTGTTCCTGAATATTTTCAGAAAAATTAAGCTGACGTAATAATTCTTTACGACCATATCCTTGAGGTAACAAATCCATCAGGAAGGCTGGCCAGGTAGGTTGCAAGGTATTTTGCACATTCACCGGTAAATGATAGGCAAGTGCATGCCCATCGCTTAGGTTCATATAAAAAATAGCATATTCAAATAGATATGATGTGCGCGTGGCTGCTTGCCATCCAGTTTGTTGTTGACCGACAATCTCAACAATAGCGCAATCCAGCCATTCATCTTCCTGATAAATCTGCAGTGTGCAATATTGGTCCATAATTTTATTAAAATAGTAAAGTAAAGTGATTTTATTTATTATATACCTATTTTAATAAAAAGCTAATTTTATCTTCTTAAAGTTCTTTATCGTTCTAAAAGGCCTTATCTTCACCAGAATACAAGGCTTATGAGGCTATATAACAAGATGTATCCTCATAGAAATCAATATATAACCCAATTAATTTTTAAATATCAGAGGAGCTCTAACCCTGGTTATTTATTATGAATCTTTCTTTTGAATAAAATTTTAAGCAGCAAATAAAGGACTAAATCCCCGTTTACGTAGTAATTTTCGGTACATACTCGAGCTTCGATCTGCCGGAAAATGCGCTTCTAAAGATAAGTCCAGAGGTAAATATTCAGGTTTCTGATTTTCTACAATCACACGATCTTCCTCGAAAATTTTCATATTAAAGGCATAGGCATCTTCAACCGGTAAATCTTTATCATAATTGCGGCAAATAGGTGCAAAAAGTCGTGTTGAACGCGCAGTCATGGGTGAAGCCGCATTCATGATGACCTGCTTGGCATCATTCGGAAAATGAATCGTAAGGGTTGCAGTAAAGGGTAGGCTCACTTCAAAATGACGTAACCATTTAAAATCTTCCTGGCCACGCTGCTCTGTTCCGATCGGATAACGTCCCACACTACTGATATAATCTGCATTAAAACCAACATCCGTTTCTGTCGTACTGTAATCAGGAACTTCTACATCCTCCGGATCACCAAAAGTATCGGGATGCACCCAGGCAAAATGTGCCACATCAATAAAACCTTCGAGCTGTCTTCCTGCAAAACATTGAATGTCTATCTGAGGGCAGACCAGTTGCTGATACTCAGCATCATCCCAAAAAGGCATGTTAGGAATATGAGGTTCTGCATCTTTTGTAGCGCTTAATGAACACCAGATCAGACCATACTTTTCTACCGCAGCATAAGTTTTCAAATGGAAACGTTCCGATATTTTATGCTGAGGATGTGCAGGAATACGGTTGCATTTACCTTCATTGCTAAAGCGTAAACCGTGATAACGACACACCACGCCTTGGCCGTCATTTTTTCCCAAGCTTAAAGGTACACCGCGATGCGGACATGCATCTTTCGCCACCACCAGTTCATCGTTCATTTTATAAATCACCAGAGGCATATCAAGCAGCATGCTACTTGTTGGCTGATCTGTAATATCACGCGCAAGTGCAATCGGATACCAGTACTGAGCCAAAAGATGCCAGTCATGTTCCTCGAATGTCATATGGACTGGTAAGTCGGGACTAAAAGCGGCGATATTTGTATTCATAATGGGTTCTGTGTCATGACCTTTAGCTGGACTATAAAACAGCAAGGTGTTCTATGAAATTTCAATTAATAGGACATAGGATTGCGTAAATCAGAACACTGACCGGCGATTGAAAACAAATAAGCATCTTTCTAGGTTTTTTATATTCAACCACGCAAATATTGAGATGGGATATTTCTAAGCTTAAATTTCGCTGAAAATATTTTTTTAAAAAGCGTGCTCTCAGTTTCAATGCTCTAGTTTGGCGCATAAATTGCTTATCACGCGTATAGAAAATTGATCATTTACTCAGAATCGACAAGGAATTGATGTGACGACTAGCTACTTACGCGGACAAGAACTTATTGACAGCATTCGCAGTGCACCTTATTCGCGTGACCTGATTGGCTATCATGGTGAACCACCAAAAGTGCAATGGCCAAACGGCGCGCGTGTCGCGGTACAGTTTGTACTGAATTATGAAGAAGGTGGTGAAAACCACATTGAACATGGTGATGCCGGTTCAGAACAGTTTTTATCTGAAATCATTGGTGCTGCCAGCTTTCCAGATAAACATATGTCGATGGATTCGATGTACGAATATGGTTCACGTGCAGGCTTCTGGCGGATTCATCAGGAGTTCCAGAAACGTGGTTTGCCGATGACTATCTTTGGGGTTGGCATGGCATTGGTACGTAATCCTTATGTGGTCGAGGCGATTAAAGCAGCCGATTATGATGTCGTTTCACATGGTCAGCGCTGGCTACATTATCAGGACATGCCGATTGAAATGGAACGCCAATATATGGATCAGGCGGTCAGCGTTCTGGAAAGCCTGTTTGGTGAAGCACCGATCGGCTGGTATACCGGTCGGGACAGTCCGAATACCCGTCAACTTCTGGCTGAATTTCCTCAAATCAAATATGACGCTGATTACTATGGGGATGACTTGCCATTTTGGAGCACCTTGACCAATCAGGCAGGGGAAACACGTTCGCATTTGATTATTCCTTATAGCCTGGATAGCAATGACATGAAATTCAGTTCACCTGGCGGTTTTAATAGCGGGGAACAGTTTTATCAATATCTCAAAGATGCTTTTGATGTGCTCTATACCGAAGGCGAAACTGCGCCAAAAATGCTGTCGATTGGCATGCACTGCCGTATTTTAGGACGGCCGGGACGTTTTAAAGCACTACAAAAGTTCCTAGATTATATTCAGAATCATGACAAGGTCTGGATTTGCCGCCGTGGGGATATTGCCGAGCACTGGTATAACCATCATGCGCCATAATCATAAAATATATTGGAAAAGATCAGTTTAGATGCTCTTTTTTGAGTCATGTACTTTATAAAAATAACAAACACATCAGCTTTGGCACTGTTATTGCAAAACCAGTTTTAAATAACCAAGCAATATAATCAGGCGATTGAATAGTGCAACTTGTTGAATTTAATCAAGCATCAACAGAAGATGCGATGATCTTTTTAAAGCACTGTGTGCAAATACCCAGCTGGTCGACCGAGCTTGCCGCAAAACGTCCTTATGCATCGCTTGAGGATATTTTGAATGCAGCGCAACAACAAGCGGCGACCTGGAGTTGGGATGAGATTAAAACTGCACTGGATAATCATCCCCGTATAGGTGAAAAACAGGCACAGGCTGAATTAAGTGAAATAGAAAAAGACTTTTCCCATCGTGAACAATCCGGTATTACAGCAGATAAAGATACCCAGCTCGCTCTACTTAAAGGCAATCTTGCCTATGAGAAAAAATATGGGTTTATCTTTCTGATCAAAGCCGCTGGATTGAGCAGTGAAGACGTCCTTCAAGCCCTGAACTATCGTTTGCTAAATGACCCAGAGATTGAGAAACGTATTGTCCATCATCAACTGGCAGAAATTGCCTTGTCACGACTGGCTCAGGAGCTTCATGCATGATTAGCACGCATATTTTAGATACACATCTGGGAAAACCTGCGACAGACGTGGTCATTCGACTTTTTGCTGAAGACGGTCGCCTGATTAGGGAAGCAAAAACCAATGCAGACGGCCGCGTCAGTGATTTCGGCATGACCGAGTTTAAAGCGGGTGCCTATAGTCTTGAGTTCTTTACATCTGCCTATTTTGAAAATTCGGGTTTAGAAACTTTTTTTCCTAAAGCAGTTATTCATTTTTATGTGAAAGATGCGTCCCAGCATTTTCATATTCCTTTACTGATCAGCCCATTCGCGTACTCCACATATCGCGGAAGCTGATTTTATATTTAGACTTTGAGGGTGAGAAAAATGACAGAACAAAGTAAAACAATATCACCTGAACATGAATATTTAGGTGCGGGAAAAAGTGCAGCTTATGGTTTACAACACGTACTGACTATGTATGGCGGAATTATTGCACCACCTTTAATCGTGGGAACGGCCGCCGGCCTAGAAGCTTATCAAATTGGATTATTGATTGCAGCGGCGCTATTTGTGGGTGGTTTAGCCACAATTTTGCAAACCGTTGGGGTGAAATATATCGGCGCGAAATTACCTTTGGTACAAGGGGTTTCTTTCGCTGGCGTTGCGACGATGGTCGCGATTGTGACCACAGGCGGTGGTTTGCAAGCAGTTTACGGTGCGGTCATTGTCGCCTCATTGATCGGTTTTTTCCTCGCGACTTATTTCTCCAAAATTATCCGTTTCTTTCCACCAGTCGTGACAGGCTGCGTCATTACTATCATTGGTTTGTCTTTATTACCTGTAGCAGTCCGCTGGATGATGGGCGGCAATCCCAAGGCACCAGAATGGGGAAGTGTCGAAAATATTGGTCTGGCACTCATGACTTTAGCTTTAGTCGTCTGCCTGAATTTGAGCCGACATGCTGCTATTCGTCGCTTGTCTATTTTACTGGCAATTGTTTTAGGTTCAGTACTGGCTTATTTATTCGGTTTTGGTGATTTCTCTAAAGTTGCGAATGGAACATGGATTCAGGTACCCAGCTTCTTCGCCTTTGGACTACCGACTTTTGAGCTCACAGCCATTATTTCCATGCTCATCGTTACTCTCGTGATTATGACCGAAACCACAGCAGATATCATTGCAGTGGGTGAGATTGTAGGTACCAAAGTGGATGCGGATCGTATCTCGAATGGCTTGCGTGCCGATATGTTATCGAGTGCGATGGCACCGGTTTTTGGTTCATTTATGCAAAGTGCTTTTGCGCAAAATGTCGGCTTGGTGGCGATTACCGGAATTAAAAGCCGATTTGTGGTCGCTGCGGGTGGCATGATTTTAGTAGTGCTGGGTTTACTGCCCATTATGGGACGTTTGATTGCTGCCATTCCTGTACCGGTATTAGGTGGTGCAGGTCTGGTACTTTTTGGAACAGTCGCTGCAAGCGGGATTCGTACCTTGGCTAAAATTGATTATAACGAGCAAAAAAATCTCATCATTGTTGCGACCGCTATTGCTGCCGGTATGATTCCAATTATTGATCATTCCTTTTATGCCAATTTTCCAAAATGGGTACAAACCTTGTTTCATTCAGGCATCAGCTCAACCTGCTTAATGGCCATTTTACTCAACCTGTTGTTCAATCATCTGAACTTATTTAAAAATAAAAGTACAGCAACTACAGAAATTGTGGCAAAGCTTCCACATTAGAAAATTTAAACCAGAATGAAAACAGTCCAGGAAAATGGGCTGTTTTTTTTATCAAAAATTAAAAATGTTGGCTTTGTTTTTGCTTAATTCAGAATGTGATTTTTTCATTCCACTGGGGACCCTTATTTATGAAATTCACTCAACTTACTGCTGCAACATTACTTGTATTGGGTGCGGCATCCGCACAGGCAAAACCGATCTGGCAAGACTTCAGTGTCACCGGACTTTATGGAGAAAACTATGAGGTGGTCGATGAGAAACAGGCGACTGCGACCTTTGAATATACGGCAAAAATAAAATATGCAGATGTCTTCTTCTTCATTGACCGTATGCGCGGCGCAGATGACTTTAAATCCAGTTATTTTGAATTTTCACCACGTTTAAGCTTGGGAGAAGTATCAGGCCAGAAACTTGCCTTTGGCCCGGTTAAAGATGTACTGGTCTCAACGACCTGGGAAGGTGGAGAAGGTTTTGATAACTTCCTCTACGGCGTAGGTTTCGATCTGGAAATTCCCTATTTCCGCTATGCTAGCATTAATCTTTATCGCGTGAATAATGAGAATATTGATGATGATTACCAGTTGACACTGACCTACGGCGTGCCAATTAAACTGGGAACTGAAGAATTTCTGGTGGATGGCTTCTTGGACTGGTCTACAGAAGAAGATACTCATGACAGCGAGATGAACTGGACCACCCAATGGAAATGGAATGTCGGTAAACACATTTCTCCAAACACCAATTTATATCTGGGGATTGAACATTCTATCTGGAACAACAAATTCGGTATCCCAAATGCCGATGAAAATAATGTCAGTGCTTTAGTGAAATATCACTTCTAGGCAAAGTGATGAAGAAATAAGTTAAAAGCCCTGATAAAAGGGCTTTTTTTAATGCGTTTAAAATACGATCTGGATGTTTTCAGGAAAAGGATGAACATCACAATTTGATCCGCTACCTATACGATCCACTACGACAAACTCGCTGGGTGCTTCAAGGGTCAATAATGGATGATGCCAAGTTCCGGCACGATAATTTATCCCTTGAGAACCATCACTGATAAATACCTGAATCTGACTAATATCGGGCTGTGTATAATCAAGTTCAGGCGCTACAACGATTAAAAATTGCTGGCCGTGCATCGGAATAAAAGCCTGTGATCCTAGAGGATGCCTTTCCAGCATTGAGATTTGAAAAGGAATTGCCGTAGCTTGCATATTTCTAAAAATACTCAGTCCGACCTTGGTGTCACTTTCTACTTCAGCCAGGGCATGATAACGCTCAGTCTGCTGCTCATTGATATGAAAATAATGATTACCCTGACAGGCAATGACTTCTCCAAAAGGCAGAAAACTTTCA
>CAUPZU010000032.1:0-26630 GCA_963516025.1 Acinetobacter lwoffii | reverse complement strand
ATATTAAATGAATTGAATAAATAGGTAAAACAGTTTGTTTTTATTTTATTGATCGATATTTTAGATTATCAATCCAATCATAGATTTTATGCTGCCTTATTTTAATTTTTGGGCGGTATTGAGCAAGTTGAATAGGTTATCTTAAAAATAGCATTGAAATTTTATCAAAAAAATGCTCCCTATTCAGGAGCATTTTGGGAAATTAATGAATCCGCTGTTCGATACGGAGTGATCGACCCTTGATTGAGTTGGCCAAGAAAAACAAGATTAGGCTAAGTAGTGCCGATAAAATAGCAACACCAATAATAACCAGATTCGTGATCTGATTTAACTGATCCGCCTGTTGCACCTGTGTATTTACACTCTTGGCGACTGGTGTCATGGCTTGACCATAGACCTGTTGCTGCATGGTCCAGATTTGTTCAGGCTTGAAACCATATTGTTCAAATTTAGGATCCTGTTTTTCTGCTTCAACCAAATTTAAAACATAAGGTTTTGCGGCAGATAAATCTTGAGGCTTATGCAGCAATGCCGTTTGCGCCAGTAAATAAGATTTCACAGGTGCTGCAATCTCTGAATCAGCCAGATAACGGGCGATTTCACTGTCATTGATATTGCTGTCGTAATACACTACTTGCTGATAAGCATCATCCCGATCATTACGTAGATCATGCTGCCAGTAAGTTAATCCTGACCAGATCACGATAAAAGCGATCAGCCAGGCGACAAATTTCAGTACAAAAGACTGAAAGCGAACATAAAAGAAACGCAACTTTTTCAGTAAGCCAATCACAAAGAATGCACCGATAAAAGAGGCAAAAATTTTAATAATCAGCCAGCCAAACCAGCTCAGCAAACTGAAAAAATAATCCGGACTATCACCAATGCTGGCCAGTGTGGCATCTACACTGACCGGTAAATGCAACTGCTGTACTTGAGTACTCAGGCCAAAAAAGCCATAGACCAGTTCCTGCTGAAAAAACAGGCTGATCAATGAGGCTATAAATACGGTAGAACTAGTCAAACCCAATAGCATCAAATTGCGTTGACGTTTCTTGAGTGCAACTACCCCCTGCTTGATGTCCTGAGGCTTAACGGCATATTCATCTAAGGGCGGCAATCTCTACTCCTTCTTTCAGATTTTGGCCCTACCTGATTTAGTTGGGCTTGGATCCACTGGTACTTGATTCAATCACCAAATGATTCAGATTATCCTGCAAAGCTTTCAAACGCACGGTTGCTTCTGTACGTTTTTGTACACCTTCTTTCTGGATCTGAATCACATCGTTTACAGTTTTAATGAGGGTGTTTTGCACATGTTCAAGCGTTTCGATGTCAATCACCGAACGCTGGTTGGCTTTAGCGGTATCGACCGAGTTCTGATGTAACAGGTCAGCATTACGGCGCAGCAGCTCATTGGTAGCATCATCAATGGTATTGGCCAGCTGTACACTGTTCTTCTGTTCGCTCAATGAAATTGCCAGACTGATCTGGTTTTTCCACGCCGGTAAAGTAATGTTTTTGATCGCATAGAACTTATCGACCAGCATCAGGTTATTCGACTGGATAATCCGGATCATTGGCAAGGTCTGCATGGCAGATTGCTGCAGTACCTGTAAATCACTGACACGTTTTTCCAGATTATTGGCCAGATGGTTCAGGTCATAAATTTTCTGGGTGGTGCTCTGATCTTGCGGCAATGCGGTTAAAGCGGAAATTTCCTGTTGCAGCTCCTGTTCGCGTAAACGTCCTGCGGCGATATGCACCCCGAGCTGTTTATATTCATCCTGTACCCCGTCAAACATTTTATCCAGGGTATCAACACGTGCTTTCAAACCGGATTGCGAGGTTTCAATCTCTTTCACCAATACATCTAGCTGCTCTTTAGTGGTATTGAAATGCGCATCAAAGTTATCTTTCGCACCTTTGAATTTGCTAATGATATTGCCAAAAAAACCCGAACTTTTCTTTTTATTGAGAATGCTGCTGGTATTCAGCTGCTGAGCCACCTGTACCACCTGATTCAGTTTTTGTCCTGTCGCATCCAGATCTCTATTTTGCACCAGATTCAGCAATTCATCGGTATAGGTCGAAGTTTTGGTCGCAATATTTTTACCATACTCAGCCACGCTGTTATGACTCATGTTCTGCAACTCTTTACGTGCAGCCAGCACCTCCTGAAAGTCAGCAGGCTGCAAGCCCAGTTCTTTCAGGTCCATTTGCTGGAATTTTTGTTCGACCAGTTCATTCGAGCTTTCAACAGGTAAATTTACTAAATCAGACTTGGTCATAGTTCACCTTATATTGTTATGTTTTCGAGGGCTTCTCGAGGGATTTTTTTAACGTTTTAATCAGACTCTCACGGCTATTATCAAGTTTTTCCAGATCACTTGTCGAGTGTTTCGTCTGGCTTTGTTTGACATGATATTGCCAAGCCGGAATCAAGACCTGCTGTGCTTCCTTAAAGCGATCCAACAAACTAAAGGAAAGCTGCTGCGAAAGCTGCATCTGGGTAATGGCGATGTCATTACTGCTTTGCAAGGTACGTAAGGTATTAATTTTCTTGGAGAGGCGTTCTGAAAAATTATCCAGTGGATGCTGATTTTTGACGAATAGCGGATATTCAGATAAAAACTCATCTGCTGCGACAATGTGCTTAGCCATCTGTTCGCGCAAACCCAAAAGCTGCTGAAAACGCGACTGCGATTTCTGAATTTCAATCTGTAATTTACGGCTTAGGTGGTCGGCCTGATCCAGCAAACGGTCCAGTCGTTGATAATATTCCACCTGACTTGAGCCATAATCCAGATCGATGCCCAGCCATTTCTGTAGAGCATTAAATTTACGTTTTTTCAGATATTTTTTAGATTCTGCCAAGGCATGAATCAATTGCTCAATGGTCTGGCTTAACTGTTGGGTCAAGTGCGGATCTACACCATTCAGTAGAACGGACTGTGCCTGAATCAGAGCATCTGCATAATGATTCAGCCCATATTGATTATCCAGTACAGGCACAAGCTCATTACGCTTAATCGCCAGAATTTCCTCACGATCAAGCATCATGTCAGTCAAGGCAGGTAGAGCTTCAAAGCGCGACATGGTTGAGGCGATATCCTTTAAAAAAGTGAAACAAAGAAGTCTAGAACATCTTCGAATGTAGCAAAAAAACAGACCGCGTTGTGTATATTTATCCAGAAATTCGTTACATCACTTTAACTAAATCCATGTTTTATCTTTATTTTAATTATGATTTTGGCAATACGATTCAATTGCAGAGATAAATGACTACATTGCATTTTGAGAATTATTTAACTTTAAGCATTTAGAACTTTAAAATGTATTCAATCTGATCTAAATGCTTACAACATCAGGTTTTACTTAAAATCCATATACAAAAAAAGCCATATTGCTATGGCTTTCAAGGATGATCCAACGCTGGCTTAAAGATAATCCCCTTCGCTCTCCGGCTGAAACAGCACTTTTTCAATGGTCACTTTCATGGTATTACCATCCGGTTGTGGCCATTCAATGGTTTGACCTTCTGCTAAGCCCAAAATGGCTGCACCTATCGGTGCGATGACATTGACCTGCCCCTTTTCACCTTTAAATTCGTGTGGGTAAACCAGTGTCACCTCAACAGCTTCCGTAGAAGGTGCAATGGTCAATAACACACGGGAATGCATGGTCACGATATTGCTTGCGATCGCTTGCGGCTCGACCACTTCGGCACGTGCCAATTCATCCTCTAAGCGGATCATGGTTTCGCTCAGCTTGCTCTGATTCTCCAGCATCGTTTCCAGACGATGTAAATCTTGCTCAGATAAAATAATGTTGGGTTTAGTCATCCTTATTACCTTGTTTAATGCATAAATGAAAAATTAATCAATCAACCGCCAGCAGCATTTTTAAATACAGGATTTACCCATATTCAAATGATACCGATCCATATAACGTTTAAATAAAAAGAATGATGTCATTCACGGCGCTTATATCAGCACCACCTTACAGTAACATGGGATTCACTCAAGCGCTTCATCTACCATGATCTTCAGCTCAATAACCTATTAGTTTTAAAGTGTCAGGTTCTGAAAATAATTCCTGTAAATAATTTCAAGCAAAGCGTGCAACGAATGCATCCATTCTTTTAAAGCATTTTAAAATACAAATAGTTGATAAAAGACTTTAAGCCAGATTGAGAAAAACTCAATATGATTTTATTGATGACTCAATCTCTTACGGCAAGGAAATCGATCTATGTAAGTCCGATCAAGGCCAAACATCTTTTATATCGTTATTTTTACAGCTATAAAAAAAGCTCCCGGTTGGGAGCTCCTTTCCGTTTATAAGCAATTATGCATAAACTGGGAATTTAGCACATACCGCTGCAACTTTTTCTTTAACCGCGTTGATCACAGCTTCATCGCCTTTCGCATCAAGGATGTCAGCGATCCAGCCTGCGAGCTCACGCACTTCAGCTTCACTGAAACCGCGAGTTGTTACTGCAGGTGTACCGATACGGATACCTGAAGTGACGAACGGAGAGCGTGGATCGTTTGGTACAGAGTTTTTGTTCACAGTAATGTGAGCAGCACCTAACCAAGCATCAGCTTCTTTACCTGTGATGTCTTGTTTGATTAAAGACAATAAGAACAAATGGTTTTCAGTACCGCCAGAAACTACTTCATAACCGCGTGCGATCAATACTTCAGCCATTGCTTTCGCATTTACCACAACTTGTTGTTGGTAAGCTTTGTATTCAGGTGCCATTGCTTCTTTAAAGCAGATTGCTTTTGCAGCAATTGCGTGAACCAAAGGACCACCCTGGTTGCCTGGGAATACAGCCGATTGAAGTTTCTTCTCGATTTCTTCGTTTGCTTTCGCAAGAATAAGACCAGAACGTGGACCACGAAGTGTTTTGTGAGTCGTCGTCGTCGTAACGTCAGCAATTTGCACCGGGCTTGGGTAAACGCCAGCAGCAACTAAACCTGCAACGTGAGCCATATCAACAAACAGATAAGCGCCAACTTTGTCCGCGATTTCACGGAAACGCTGCCAGTCAACGATCTGGCTGTATGCAGAGAAACCAGCAACGATCATGCGTGGCTTATGCTCAAGCGCTAAACGCTCAACTTCTTCGTAATCGATCTCGCCAGTTTCAGGGTTTAAACCGTACTGAATCGCATTATATGTTTTACCAGAGAAGCTTACTTTTGCACCGTGAGTCAAGTGACCACCGTGAGCAAGGCTCATACCCAGAACTGTATCGCCCGGGTTCAGAAGCGCTAAGTAAACTGCTGAGTTTGCTTGTGAACCAGCATGTGGCTGAACGTTAGCATAATCAGCACCAAAGAGTTCTTTAGCACGGTCAATCGCCAATTGTTCGATAACGTCTACATACTCGCAACCGCCATAGTAGCGTTTACCTGGGTAGCCTTCCGCATATTTGTTAGTAAGTTTTGAACCTTGAGCTTCCATAACTGCTGGTGAGCAGTAGTTTTCAGAAGCGATTAGCTCAATATGAGCTTCTTGACGAGCATCTTCATTCGAGATTGCTTGAGCTAATTCTGGATCAAATTCAGCGATAGAGATATTGGCAAACATTAGCGAGGTCCTATTGATTTAGGGCTTTTAAGCCGTGCTAAGATTGGCGCGTATTGTAGCATGAAGTTTTAAATTTTCGATCATGAACTTTATTCAGTTTGCAATAAAAATGGCTCATGTCTAAAAAAACATGAGCCATTCAGATAAAAATAAGTTATTGAATTGGCATTAGAGATTTTACATCTGAAATAATATTAGGAATATTCAGTGCATAGACGCTACCATGATCCCATTTAGTCGCATTTGACTCATCCGTAATATAACGTACTGAAGTTTGTTTCTGATTGGCGAGTGCAACTAAAACATCTGTTGCTGCTTTGGGAACGGTACTATCTGCTGAACCCTGATAAATAATCACTGGCGTAGAAACTTTAACAAGTAAAGGCTGAGAATCTTTTTCCAAGAAGCTCTTTACGACTGGAATATTCATAAAGTTAGTTTGAGTACGAGGATAATTATTTACTGAGTTATTATTTGATTGTGCATAAGCATACATTGCAGTACCAAATTTCTGGCCTAATACATCATAGCAATCAGTTTCTGCATTTTTCGCGATTTCGTCGGTTGGTGTTTTAAAAATCTGACTATATTGCAAATTTGGGTTCGGGTTACGCAAACCGGCAACAATCAATGCAGTAAAGGTATCTAAAGATGCTAAAGTTCCAATTTTTTTATCCAGATTTGTTTCTTGTCCCGCCTGTTGTTCACCTCCTGTCAAAATCAGATTGAAATTTGAAGCCGGTGCTAAAGCTACCGTACCTTTATAGGTCATCTTAGAAGCACGTGCTGCATATTGCGCAGCACCTAAAGCTGCCTGGCCACCTTGAGAATGCCCTACTGCAACCCATTGATTGGACGCTTGTGAACCTAAATAATTTCGTGCAGCCACAACTGCATCAGTAATAGAATAAGCTTCACTTTTCAGATTCAAGAAAGGATGAAGTTCTTTTCCACTTGGCTCTCCTAAACCTTCATAGTCAGGTGCCACTACAATATAGCCAGCTTGGAGAAACCCGCCAATCATGGCTTTGATATAATCATTCAGCGCTTTTCGACTCGGCGCACACTGATCAGCTACACCGGTAGTTCCATGTGCCCATGCCACAATTGGCCAGCCTGTAGCTGGAGGCGTTCCCTCGGGTGTGAAAACTAATGCAGTAGCTTGTGTTTCCTTACCATTAATTCCTAACATCTTATAAGTCATGATCACACTTTCGTCAGCGATCCCGGAGAAATCCGTTTGCGTATAGGCTACAGGTGTTGCCACGACTGGATTATCGATATTATTTACTGGAATGGCAGGTTTGGACTCGTAAAAACGATCATTATCACTATCATCGTTACAAGCAGTTAAGGCCACACTTAATGTGAGAAGAGTACAGGTCAATACTTGACGTTTCATCGATCTTATCCTTATCTTATTTATTATCATCTCTAATGAGTTTTTCTGGTTTTATCTTTAACAAACGATAAAACCATATCTAATTTCCCAATTTATCTAAACAATATCAAGAAAAGAATGCGTTATTTTTTTGCTAAATTCGCACTGGTTTAGATTTATTATGAAATCAGCATGCAAACTTAAGAATAGAGAGGTTTCTGTCTCCAGAACTATACAAATAGTCGTCATACGTTAAAAAGCCGGTAATTAATACAGAAATAAAGCAATTCAATTGTCAGTTGCAAAATAATAATGTTAGATTTTACTCTCCTCTCTTTTTCAGGCACATTTCCGACATGCAGGCCATTATTCTTGATACCGAAACGCATACTTTAAATGGTCAACCCATCGAAATTGCTTATGCGCCTGTCGAAATTGTAGAACATAAAATAAGTCTGGATAAAAGTCGCCTGTTTGATCAGCTCTACTCATGTGACGAAGCCATTTCTTTTGCTGCCATGGCCGTGCATCATATTCTGGAATCGGATCTGGAAGGTCAGCCGCATTACAGTACCTTTCGCCTGCCTGATGAAACCGTCTACATGATCGGCCATAATATTGATTATGACGTCCGTGCCATCGAAAAATGTGGTGTAGATACTTCAAAAATCAAGGCGATTTGTACACTGGCTTTAGCACGTCGGGTCTGGCCAGATGCGGAAGCACACAATATTTCTGCCCTGATTTATATGATCACCAAAGGCAGCGAAAGAGCGCGTGAAATGATTCGTAAAGCGCATCGTGCCGATATGGATATTATTTTAACGGCCAATATTTTAATGCATATTGTGCATCATTTAAAAATCAACAGTATGCAGGAATTATTCGATGCTTCTGAAGATGCCCGAATTCCACGTACGATTAATTTTGGTAAACATCGCGGCACCGCTATTGCAGAGCTACCTGCTGACTATGTGCAATGGTTGTTGCGTCAAGATGAGCTAGATCCTTATTTACGTAAGGCACTTGAAAATACGGCGATCACGACATTATAGGTTTTATCAAAACAAACCTCAGTATTTTAATAAATACTTCATATTAATGTAATTTTCACAGACTATGCTCTAGCTGAATTTTAGCAACAATCTATTCAGCTATGATGCATTTTTATAAAACTCAACGTGGGATCGAGGTGCTACAGGATCGCTCCATCCCACTGACCGCACGCCAACGCCGCTTACTGGTTCTGATCGGCAGCCAGGATTTCAACTTATTAAATGATGGCTTAAAACAACAGCTTGCTCCTGCCGAACTCTTAGATCAGCTTTATGCCATGGATTTAATTATTCCAGCTGAAACGGGCGAGGTAGCCATCAGTCAAAAGCAGGCTGATGCAAGAACAGATACAAAAGTTGACCTGGCACACTCCGAGATTCACCGATCGTTGGACTCATCGATAGCAGCAGCTTCTGCGACAAAAGAACTCCATCCTGAGATGGAATCCATTAAAGTAGCGCAGGACATTCCATCTGCTGAAACGGATTCAAGCCATGCAAAAAAGCTGCCTGAACTGCAATCTATGTCTTTTGAAGACCTTAAATATATGATGATGGAAAGCTTACAAAAATATTGTGGCTTGATGGCCAAGCAGCAAATTCATCAGATTTTACAGGCGCCGGATACGCGCAGTTTAAAACTGTGCCAAATGCAATGGATCACGTCCCTTCAGGAAAGCCGTATTGCTCCCCAAGAATTGAATCACATTCTGAAGCAGATCAATTTTGCTTTAGATCAATTACAGCAAAATAAAGCTGAAGACTAATAAGATCTTAGTCTTTAAAACTCTTAAATGAGCAAATTTAACAATAAGCTAGCTTTGATTGTTTAAGATAACTGATTGATTATTTGAAATATTTATATTCAAGCGAAATTTAAAGCTCGGAATATCCGACTTAAGCGTGATAGAAAAAATAATTACAATCCCGCCATATAGTGAGCATAGACATCCGGTAGGATCATGTATATGTCACATTATTTAGAATTCGATGCGTGCGATAATCCCATGCAACTGAGTAAAGTTGGCAACTGGGTGATCACCTTTTTAAGTCCGATTGAAGAACTGCAATTTGTACAACTGGCGATCACCTATGTACTTCCCCGCCAGATCAGTGACAGCTTGCAACCGCGCCGTATATTGATTCAAAAAAGTCCCATTGAGCATCATTGGCTGATCCAGGCCATTGATTTTTTTGACAGCACGACTCGTCAGGAAATTTCTTTAAGCCCTGAGCATACAATCGCACAGCAAACTTTAGTGCAGATTCTAAAAGAATTTGAAAAATATGATGTGAATGTGCAGCTTAAACAGATTTAAATATTTGCTCACTCCAGCGAGCTTTTTTATTGTTATGGGATATTTCTTCGGCCAATTAAAGCCCATTATCACGTTGTCTTCTCTTAGATATTGAATCAGAAGCTGATTATAGCTGCATACAGTAGTATCCAAGCTAGCAAACACCAAAGTATAAAAAACTCACCTAAATGGTGAGTTTTTTATCTGCTGAATCGGTGATTTCGGATAAATAAGTTCAATTTTTTTCTACCTATCTGAAGTTCACTGATTAAATTATTCGATAACGCGATAAATATTTGAAGATTGTTGGCTTTCAAACAACAACTCAATACTCGGCAGAATGGTTTCACCATCCACCACGATATGTTCAATTTTCTTGACCAGCTCAGCTGCATGATGAGTGCTGTGCTCTGCAAAGGAACGCAGCATAGCTTTCGCCTCAATCACTTGGCTAAATTGATCTTTCACCTTGATATCAATCATCTTTGACATTTTTCCTTCCTCTCTCATCATCCAATTTGCAGTTTTTTATACCATAATTAGCCAAGCGATTAATCTTCAAGATGTTAGCGAATTTGGCAATGTAAACTTTTTTATCTGGATGGATTATAAGAAAAAAATATTACACTGAATGAATTGCGCAGACATTAAAAAAGCTCGCATTTCTGCGAGCTCTGTGTTGGATGGCTAGTGCTAGATTTATTGTCTGGTGATAAACATCAAACTCAACTAACTGTCATTGATCCGTCCAACTTATCGGTAGCGTCTTATTGATTTTACGACCTACCATGAGTTGAATATAACAGTATTTTTTTAGCCGACAATACTCTTTTACACTTCTAAAAGAAGACTTATACAAGATTTCAATTGTCATTTTTTTAAAGCAGATTACAATATTTCTGGCTTGTTATCCGAAGACTTCTGCATTCATATCGTCGTTATTTAATTCATTGATTTTTAGAAAAATACCTTATTAAGCATACGAATTCTTGTTGAATAGCGGTTCAACACCCTCTTTCATAATCTCAATAAGCGCTTCAAAATTTAAACTCGGATATGATTTTTTATTAAAAATACTTTCGAAAAAGGACGCAATATTTAAAGAAACTACTGTCATAGAATCTATACGACTAATTTTAAAATGATTATTTTTCAAAAAATGGCAACAATTTAATCTCCCATCAAGATCAATTAACCATATTTTTGTCTGAGTATTTAATTACTTACATGAGGAAATCAAAATTATTCAATTGATTTTCTGGACGTTAAATATCCTATTTTTATTTGCAACCTAGTCAAATATTCAGAATCCTAGCCAGCTTTTCAAATTCACCCTATTTACAGCCAAGCGACCTATAAATTCTGAATTTGATCGAAATAAAAACTCCCACCTAATGGAAATTTAATTTTATATCAACCTTAAACATTGAATATAAATGCAATACAATGCTCATAAATACATCGAGATATATCTAATTTTTTATGTCAGCTAATAATTTTAGGAAACACCTTGATCTCAATTTAAGGCAGTTAATACTTTTATTGGCTATTTTTAGTGTGTCTAGCCTTTTTATTATTTCTCTCATTATTAGCTATCAGATCGTAAAAAATCAGTTAATCGACAACTCTCTTGCCTTAAACGCTGACCACGCCCATAAAATTGCATTAAGCACAGACAACCATTTTAGAAATATGCTTCTTGAGCTGGACTATAGTGCCAAGATATTAGGTCAAGACTTTAATAACAATGAGCTAAGAGAAGCCGAGGTCAATAAATTAAAATATCAGTCTGAACACTATAACAGTGTTGTGATCAGTGACACCCAAGGCAGACTGATAAACTTTTCCCCTAATATTCTGCATATTGATAAAAGCAAAATACAACATACTCAAGGGATTATTGACTCTCTTCATAAAAAATCGACTTATATATCTTCGCCCTATTTTTCTGTGCAAAAAAATATGATTGTGTTTATTTCTCAACCTATTTTTGACAAGTCAAATCACTATCAGGGCTTCATCGGTTCAGCGATTTATTTAAAAGAAAAAAATGTAATTAATCAGCTTCTAACCACTTATAAAAATTATAAGAATAGTTATATGTATGTGATTAACAATGAAAATAAAATTATTTTCCATCCCGATCGTGAAAGAATCGGTCAATTGGCCAGCAATAATACTGGTCTGGAATATATGCATGCGCATAAAAATGGTCAAATTCGTTTAATCAATAGCCAGGGCGTTGATAATCTGGCGGGTTTTTCTCATATTCCGACTTCAAACTGGATCGTGGTTTCCCAACAACCCACCCATGATTTACTTAAACAGGCAAATTCTATCCTTTATAAATTAGCCGCAGGATTCTTTTTATTTTATCTGCTTGTTTTTTATATTGTATGGCGACTGTCTGACTCTATCTCGGCCCCGTTGAATCAACTGGCAGATATGGCGAGTCTGCTAAATCAGGCAGAAATCGGTTCAAAAATTAAGAATATCCAGCCTTGGTACTATGAGGTCACAAAATTCAAGTTAGCCCTACTGCTCAGTGTTCGCAAATTTTCACAACAAATGAGCAAGATGGATCATCATATTAATACGGATCCTTTAACCGGCTTGATGAATCGTCGTGGTTTAAATTACGTCATGACTCAAAACATGAAAATGAACATCCCGTTTTCAGTACTTCTGATGGATGTGGATCACTTTAAAAACGTGAATGACAATTATGGTCATGATCAAGGTGATGTTGTCTTAAAGCATATTGCCAAGACGATGCAGCAAAAATTTCGTAAAGATGATATTTGCTGCCGTTATGGCGGTGAAGAATTTATCATTATTATACCGAACAGCAATCTTACTGAAGTTTATGAAAGTGCAGAAAGGTTCAGAAAAGAGATTGCATGTAAAGAAATTCACAACATAGGTTTCATCAGCATTTCGATTGGTATTGCTTCTTGGCCAGACAGTTCTAAAAATATTCTAGACGTTTTGAAAATTGCCGATAACAATCTTTATCGGGCGAAAGATGATGGCCGTAACTGTGTGCGTTACTAATTTGATTTATTTTTCAGATTTATAGATTAAATAAATGGTGCGCTCAGCGGGACTCGAACCCACGCCACAGGCTTCGGAGACCTGTACTCTATCCAGTTGAGCTATGAGCGCATCTTTTTTGGATCGCGCACATCATAACAAAAAAAAGCATAAGGTAAAGCAACTATCTCTAACTTCATCATTTTTATGCTTAAGCTTTATACAATGTTCCAAAACAGCAACACAGAATTGCGTGTGAATCACTTGGCTTATTTTGCGAGATCACTCACAATATCTCAACTTTTCACCATTTGAGATATTCATGACTGATGCACTGATCTTAAGGGATGTGTCAAAGACCTATCGCAATGGCTTTCAGGCATTGAAAGGAATTAACTTAAATGTACCAGAAGGTGAATTTTATGCGCTATTGGGTCCTAATGGCGCAGGAAAATCTACTACCATCGGTATTATCAGCTCATTAACAAAAAAAACCTCCGGTACAGTCGAAATTTTTGGTCATAATCTGGATATCCACCCCTCTCAGGCCAAACAGTGCCTAGGCGTAGTGCCTCAGGAATTCAACTTTGCCCAGTTTGAAAAAACCTTTGATATTTTGGTGACTCAGGCAGGCTATTACGGCATTCCTAAAAAAATTGCACAGGAACGGGCGGAGCTTTATCTGACCAAACTGGGTTTATGGGAAAAGCGTGCCACTCAGGCCCGCATGTTATCGGGCGGGATGAAACGTCGCCTGATGATCGCGCGTGCCATGATGCACGAACCGAAACTGCTGATTCTGGATGAACCGACGGCTGGTGTTGATATCGAGTTGCGTCGTTCGATGTGGGAATTTTTGAACGAGATGAATGAAAAAGGCACTTCCATCATTCTGACCACACATTATCTAGAAGAAGCAGAAATGCTGTGTCGCCGTATTGCGATTATTGATCGCGGTGTGATTAAAGAAGACACCACCATGAAAAGCTTCCTGAGTCAGCTCAATGAAGAATCGTTTATTTTTGATCTGGCCGAACCGATTGAACCTTTGCATCTGGATATCATCGGCGTGCGTTTTAACCTGATCGATCCGATGACTTTAGAAATCACCATGGACAAGGCACATACCATGAATGATCTGTTCCAATTGCTGGAATCACAAAATATTCAGGTACGCAGTATGCGCAATAAATCCAACCGTCTGGAAGAACTTTTTGTGAAAATGGTCGAGAAAAATCTGGATGGAGCTGCGCAATGAACATTAATCAACTCAGCGTAGCTTTATATACCATTATCTATAAAGAAGTGCGTCGCTTTATGCGCATCTGGCCACAGACCCTGTTGCCACCTGCAATCACCATGAGCCTGTACTTCGTGATCTTTGGTAATCTGGTCGGCTCACGCATTGGAGAAATGGGCGGCTATAGTTATATGGAGTTCATTGTGCCCGGTCTGATTATGATGGCCGTGATCACCAACAGCTATGCCAACGTCTCATCTAGTTTCTTCAGCTCAAAATTCCAGAAAAGCATTGAAGAACTGATCATGAGTCCGGTACCGATGCATGCCATTTTATGGGGTCATGTATTGGGCGGTGTGATTCGTGGCATATTAGTTGCGATCATTGTCAGTGTGGTGAGCTTGTTTTTTGCTGACTTATATATCACCAACTGGTTCGTAACTATATATACAGTCTTGATTACTTCCCTGCTGTTTTCTTTGGGCGGTTTTATTAATGCCGTCTATGCCAAATCTTTCGATGATATCTCGATTATCCCGACTTTTGTGTTAACGCCACTGACCTATTTAGGTGGTGTATTTTATGCTATTTCGAGCTTAAGCCCATTCTGGCAAAATTTATCTTTAATTAATCCTGTCGTGTATATGGTCAATGCTTTCCGCTATGGCATTTTAGGACATAGCGATGTCAATGTCGCCATTTCACTGACAGTAATTACCTTATGTTGTGCCGTGCTGTATGCAGTGGCCTATCATTTACTCTCCCGTGGTTCAGGAATGCGTGAATAATGAGTGTAGAACAATCTCTCCTTGGTAAAGACACCAATTACCCGACAGAATATCATCCTGATGTTCTGTTTCCGATTTCACGCGCGCCTGCCCGTGAACAATACGCACATGTCGAAGCGATTCAGCAAGGTGCAGACTGGTGGCATGTGTTTGAAATTTCCTGGTTAAATCCAGCAGGTGTGCCACAAGTCGCCATTGGCCGCATTAGCTTGCCAGCGTCCTCGCCGAATCTGATCGAATCTAAATCTTTGAAGCTGTATTTCAATAGCCTGAATTTTGCCAAGTTTGCATCTAAAGAGGCCTTTATCGCGACCGCAGAAAAAGATTTATCTACTGCGGCTGAAGCTAAAGTTAAACTGCAACTGTTTCAGGTTGATGAGTTAGAGATCAGCAAGCCTGAAGGCATCTGTATTGATGAGCTGACACCTGAGCGCCTAGAAAATCATCCAGATGCCAGTTTATTGGCTTTGGATTCGGATGATGCAGCAGAAGGTGAAATCCAGCTGTATTCACATTTACTCAGAAGTAACTGCCCAGTCACTGGCCAGCCGGACTGGGGAACAGTTTTTATACGTTATCAAGGTAAAAAACCTTGTTATAAGAGTATTTTAGCTTATATTATTTCCTACCGTCAGCATAATGGGTTCCACGAACAATGTGTGGAGCAGATGTTTGCCGATATCTGGCAGCAACTGAAACCGGAAAAGCTGATGGTCTACGCAACCTATACACGCCGTGGTGGATTGGATATCAACCCTTGCCGTGTATCGGATTTAACATGGATGCCTCGCCCTATTCGTTTAGCGCGACAATAAAAAACATTGAGGTTGAACAATGCCATTTTTTGGGTTTATTCCTTCTGCAGAGCTTTTAAATACAATTCAGACTGCACAAAAAAACAAAAATTCAAGTGAGCCGCTTTACCCATTGCGTGATAAAACCGCATTGATGATTAATGATGAAATTATTGATGCGATTCTTACCGAGCTGGTGCGTCGCTTTCCTGCCAGCGATAAACGTGATACTGCGGAAAAACTGGCTGGCTATATCAAGTCGACTGTTGCGGTTTTACTGAAGCAGCTATTGAGTAAAGCGCCGAACGATGTGGTCAGAGAGTCAATTGCATTCTCTGAGCGCAGTCTGTTTAAAGATCCTGAAGGACATTTCCGCATTGGTGAATCACTGGATGCCAGTCTGGTGACGAATTTAAAACATCATTACGCAGAACTTAAAGCCGGTCAGACTATTGATAAACAAGCGTTCAGCAACCTGTACAAGCAATTTGGTGAAGCGACAGTCCGACATTTTATGGTCGACTTTAATAAAACCCTGGATCTTGGCATGATCAAACGCAAGGCAGCAGATATTGGTGCATCTGCAGTGATCAAGGCCATCAATATGGCAGCAGATAAAATCATTCTGAATTTGAATAAAGATGAGCTGCGCGCCATGGCCGAATATCACGACACTTTGTTCTATACAGAATAGTTCAAGATTTTCTACAAATCTTGAGGAATTAGCCTGACTTCGGTCAGGCTTTTTTATGATCAGTGAAATAGCTTGTTACAGATAAGCGACTCTATAAGACAAACTGCCGTAAAAATAGCCAATCCATCGCTATTTTTGTATAAGCGGCTAGGTCTCTTATTCATCCGAATGTTATCTTTAATCTGGCACTTTAAGCCTCACGATTGAAAAAATTTTATCAATCTTTTTCATGGCATGATTCAAATGACATCGCCAGCAACTCATCAAAAAAACTGGAAATCGTAGCAAGATGTTGAAATCGGATTTTTATAAAAAGTTTAAGCAGCTTTCAATCGCACTTACCGCATTTGGTCTCAGCAGTTTGAGTCTGGCCAACGATTTCCAATATCACCCTTCTTATGCCGCTTTTAAGCAGAATGCCATGCAGAGCTATGGGCTAAGTGCCCAGCAAGTAGATTCCGCCATGAGTGGGACGCGTAACCTGCCCAATATCATCAATATCATGAATCGCCCAGGTGAAAGTAAGCCTTGGTATTCGTATAAGACTAACTTCTTAGCTGAATCTACCATTCAGCGCGGCGTACGTTTTAAACAGCAATATGCAGAAACGCTTAACCGTGCTGAACAGCAGTTTGGTGTACCACAGGCGATCATTCTGGGCATTTTAGGTGTAGAAACCGGTTTTGGTAGCAACAAGGGCTCTTTTGTCACTCGTGATGCCCTAGCAACCTTAGGGTTTGGCTATGAACGTCGTGCCCAGTATTTTCAGGATGAACTGGCTGCTTTAATTGCCTGGTCGTATAGAGATGGTGTTGCCACCTCTTCTGTGGTGGGTTCTTATGCTGGCGCTGTTGGCTATCCGCAGTTTATGCCGAGCAACATTCCCAAATTCGGCGTGGACTACGATGGCAATGGTCATATTGACCTACGTAACTCAGCGGTAGATGCGATTGGCTCGATTGCCAACTATCTGGCACAGCATGGCTGGCAGCGTAATCAGCCGATTGCCTTTCCGGCACGTTATACCGGTTCAAATCCCGATGCTGTGATTGCCAAGGATCTGACTCAACCTATGCCTTATGGTGTGTTAAAAACGCAAGGCATTAGCCCAATGAATCCCATCGTAAAAATTGACGATCTGGATCTGGTCAATGTAATTCAATTACAAGAAAATTATGGCTCGATTTACTACATCACTTATCCAAATTTTCAAGTGATTACCACTTATAATCGCAGCCGTATGTATGCCACTGCTTTGTGGTTATTAGGTACCGAAATTACCAGCCGTTAACACTAAAAATTAATACAAATTATGAAAGTCAACATTTTTATGGGTTAATTTGTGCGTATTTTAAGCAATTTTAATATTATGTTACAATATTGATTATTTTTTGACCAATCATTGTTTATTTTGCGTTCTTTTTTTAACTATTTTAATTAAACACTAGACAGGGTATTGCCGGCATGAATATTATCCATTTCGTTAAATGTAGTTGCATAAGTTAAATATCAGGCATGTTTACATGGTTTTTCAGCCATTTATGAACAACCAATAGATATGCTGTTAGGAGTTGATTCGATGCATTCTTCAATTTTGAAGTCTTTTATGGCCATTGCCACGATCGTCACGCTGACGCAATCGCAGGCAGATATGGTTCCGTCATCTTCATTCACCAATGAAAATGACAATTCGCGT
This sequence comes from Acinetobacter lwoffii, assembly GCA_963516025.1. Classification (GTDB taxonomy): domain Bacteria; phylum Pseudomonadota; class Gammaproteobacteria; order Pseudomonadales; family Moraxellaceae; genus Acinetobacter; species Acinetobacter lwoffii_R. The sequence goes on along the minus strand of CAUPZU010000032.1, from coordinate 9,050 downwards.
CTTGCCACGCGAGTACTCAATAAAGAAGCTCAAAGCTTCAATTCAAATTTCACAAATTTGAACAGCCTTTCAATCACTGAGCGTTCTGGCGATAAAGTTCGCCGTGAAACCATTGCAGCGAAAATTGAACTTCCTGCAGAAGAGCCTTCAGTGATTGAAAAACTGAATACAGTGGCTTCTAATACTGTACGTAAATTCAGTCAGACAGGTACAGCGTCTTGGTATGGTCGTCAATTCCACGGCCGTAAAACTGCAAGCGGTGAAACCTTTGACATGAACGCAATGACAGCTGCCCATCGTAGCCTGCCATTGAACTGCTATATTCGCGTAACTAACCGCAATAACGGCAAGAGCGTCGTGGTTAAAGTAAATGACCGCGGTCCTTTCCATGGTAACCGTGTTGTTGATTTATCTTACGGTGCTGCGAAACAGTTGGGTATTACCAGTGCAGGTACTGCAAAAGTCAGTATTGAACGTGTCGCTGGTCCAAATTCTTAAGATTTGACCTGCAACACATTTAACAAAAGCCACAGCAATGTGGCTTTTTTATTGTGCTCATTTTCTAGAAGAATATAAACGCTCCTGCTCCGCCCTATCTTAAAGTTCTTTCAAGAAAATTTTGGTAGGCTCATCCTGCCTGATAAAATTCGCTCGCTTGCATGATTAACTTTTGACCATATCCGGATTCTGCTTTATATTTCCAGATAAGCAAAACATGTTCATGGAATGGAGCGAAGAATGAAAACAATATCTGAATGGTTTGATGAATATAGTGACAGCCATCAAAATAAAACCAATAAGCTGATTCACTGGGTTTGCGTACCGACCATCTATTTTTCGATTATTGGCATTCTAGCGCATTTCAGCGCTTTGCTGACTACCCTGCTACTGGTTTTGGCTTTTATCTTCTATGCACGCCTAGATCTTGTTTTGGCAGTAGCGATGGCTGTATTAACGTTGGTGATGGCTTGGCTCATCTGGATTCTGCCAGTCGGTACCGGTTTCTTTATTGCCCTGTTTGTCTTAGCCTGGATTGGCCAATTTTATGGGCACAAAGTGGAAGGTAAAAAGCCTTCGTTCTTCAAAGACCTCCAATTCCTCCTCATTGGCCCAATTTGGTGCATGGATGCCTATTTAGGTAAAACCCTACCGAACTGGAAATCGCGCCATAACAGCGCAATTATGAGCGTTTAAACGCCATATTCGATTTATCCAATTGGAAGAACCTTATTGATAGGTTCTTCCTTGATGTTTTAACCAGCCATCGACATGTTTTCGCGCAGGGTCATGATGCGTCCAGTGAATCACCCCGCCCTTGTCACTGTATTCATATTCTCCATAAAACTCGACCTGATCCTGTTTTTGAATACTCTGAATACGCGGTGCCAGATCGATATTATGTGCAACCAGTACAGTTTGGCCATTTGGTAATTCGAGGATAAACTTTTGATGGCGCGATCCTTCATGATCATCTGGCAAAACGGCAATCACCTGCCCGCTTGAACGCACTTGTAGATCACTCTGGCGCTGTTGAAACGCCCGTGCAATTCGGTCCAGATCATCAGTCGTTTGAGAGGGTACTAAATTAGGCTCTGAATGAAGCGTTTCAGTTGTAGCATCAGATGCGGATGGAACAAGTGGTTGGGATTGCTGTAGATCCAGGCCCAGATAAGCAGCAATCAACAGTATAATGATTGCCCCGATGCCCAGATTGGTTTTATTTGGCATTTTTTTATAACTTTTTATTAAATGATGAATACATGATCTGAGCTCTATCACTAGACCCAAATCCTGCTCTTGAATTGCTGATGAAGAATAGACCAGCATAAAAAAGCCCCATCAATCAGATAGGGCTTTTTCTAATTCCTCAGGAATTATTTTGCAGCAGCTTGAGCAGCAGCAACTTCTTCAGCGAAGCTCATTTCTGCTTTTTTCTCAATGCCTTCACCAACTTCGAAACGAACGAAGTTTGCAACTGTAGTACCAGTTGCTTTAAGAACGTCCGCAACTTTCTTGTCGTTGTCGATTACGTACATTTGACGCTCAAGCACAACTTCATTCAAGTATTTCTCAACAGAACCTACAACCATCTTCTCAACGATATTTGCTGGCTTGCCAGATTCAAGTGCTTTCGCTTCAGCAATTTCTTTCTCTTTCGCGATAAGCTCAGCAGAAACGCCTTCAGCATTTACAGCAACTGGGTTGAACGCAGCAACGTGCATTGCCAAGCCTTTACCTGTAGCTTCATCACCAGTGTAAGAAACAACAACACCGATTTTAAGACCGTGTTTGTAAACTGCAAGGTTTTCGCCTTCAACAATTTTCGCACGACGTACTTGGATGTTTTCACCGATCTTTTGAACAAGAGCGATACGCGCTTCTTCAACAGTTGCACCATCTTCTAGTTTCAATTCAGCGATTTGAGCAGGATCAGTTACGTTTGCAGCAAGTGCAGCAGCAGCAACTTTCGCAGAGAAACCAGCAAAGTTTTCGTCTTTTGCAACGAAGTCAGTTTGACAGTTAACTTCTAGAAGAAGTGCTTTGTTGCCGTCTTGAGCAATCGTGATTGCGCCGTCAGCAGCAATGTTACCTGCTTTTTTAGCAGCTTTAGCTTGACCAGATTTACGTAGGTTGTCGATCGCCAGTTCAACGTCGCCGCCCGCTTCTGTCAAAGCTTTTTTACATTCCATCATTGCAAGACCAGTACGATCGCGCAATTCTTTAACCATGCTTGCTGTAACTGCAGTCATGTTTATCTCCTAAATTCGGTAGAAAATGAATTCTTTTTAGAACAGAAACGGCCCAGAGGAGTTCTCATGGGCCGCCTGCATACATAACGCTTACTTTGCCACCATCACATGTCGCAAAAATGACAAGCTAGCGTCAAACGCATTAAGCCTCAGAAGCTGGAGCTTCTTCTGCTTTAGCTTGTGCATTTGCTTGTGATTGAGCATATTCTTTACCAGCAAGAATCGCATCAGCCATAGCAGAAGCATAAAGTGTTACTGCACGGATCGCATCATCGTTACCCGGGATAACGTAGTCTACGTTGTCTGGGTTAGAGTTTGTATCAACGATACCGATTACAGGAATACCAAGGTTCTTCGCTTCTTTGATTGCAATCGCTTCGTGATCAACGTCGATTACGAATAATGCGTCAGGTAAACCACCCATGTTTTTAACGCCGCCTAAGCCACGCTCAAGTTTTTCCATCTCACGAGTACGCTCTAGAGCTTCACGTTTAGTCAGCTTAGCGAAAGTACCGTCTTGAGATTGAGTTTGAAGGTCTTTTAAACGGTTGATAGATTGGCGAAGTGTTTTCCAGTTCGTCAACATACCACCTAACCAGCGGTGATCTACATATGGTTGACCAGCGCGTTGAGCTTGTTCACGGATGATTGCAGAAGCTGCACGTTTAGTACCAACGAACAAAACTTTGTTCTTTTTGCTAGCCAAGTTGTTAGCAAAGTTCAAAGCATCATTTAACGCAGGAACAGTGTGCTCAAGGTTGATGATGTGAATTTTGTTACGCGCACCAAAGATGTAATCACGCATCTTTGGATTCCAGAAACGAGTTTGGTGACCAAAGTGCGCGCCAGCTTGAAGAAGGTCGCGCATGCTTACGTTGTAATCTGCCATTTTCTTTACCTTAAAGTTTGGGTTAGGCCTCCATATACCCGCATTCTCCACCCTAAAGGGCACCCAGAGTAATGTGTCGATATATGTGCGGATTTTTTGCCTCATCGCACAAAGCCCGTGAAATTTATTCACGAAAAAGCATTTGATAAAATGGGCGGCTATTTATACCATAGTCACACACAAATTTCCAAAAGTTTTTAGAGATCATGAACAACACTTACCAAGCTCCACGTCGACTCATCAAAACCTCTGACGAAATTGAAAAAATGCGTGTGGCAGGGCGACTGGCGGCAGAAGTTTTGGATATGATCAAACCGCATATTGTTCCGGGTGTCACCACTCTGGAACTTGATACGATTTGTCATGACTATATTGTCAATCAACAACAGGCGATTCCAGCATGCTTAGGCTATGGCGCTGCACCGGGTCGACCTGCCTTCCAACATACTATTTGTACTTCTGTGAACCATGTGGTGTGTCACGGCATTCCATCAGACAGTAAAAAATTGAAAAAAGGCGACATCCTGAACATTGATGTGACCGTGATTAAAGATGGCTATCATGGTGACACCAACATGATGTACATCGTGGGTGGTGAAACCACGATCCTTGCCAACCGTCTATGTAAGGTAGCGCAAGAAGCCATGTACCGGGGTATTGAAACTGTAAAACCAGGTTCAACCATTGGCGATATTGGTCATGCCATTCAGCAGTATGTGGAATCCGAGCGTTTTGGCGTGGTACGTGAATATTGTGGTCACGGTATTGGTACAACTTTCCATGACGAACCGCAAGTGCTGCATTATGGTCAACCAGATACTGGCATGGTGCTTGAAGAAGGTATGACCTTTACCATTGAACCAATGGTCAATGGCGGTGACTGGAAAACCAAATTACTCGGTGATAAATGGACAGTGGTCACCAAAGATCACTCATTGTCAGCACAATATGAACATACAATTCTAGTGACTAAAACCGGCGCGGAAATTTTAACAGCACGCCCGGACGAAGATTTGTCACGCTTTAGTGCGTAACCACAATATCAACAACACAAAATGGTCACTTTAAAGTGGCCATTTTTATTTTATATTTCATGCATTCATATGCATGACCGAGATGTAACAAGTCTCTTCTCTCCTGCTCCGAGCATATCGAAATTCAAGATAAAGTTCGGCCAATACACCATTTTTTCCTTAAAGTTTTCCAAATTCTTTTGCCCTATCTGCACCATTTTAGGCTAAGATAATGTGCTTTTTATTTTTTAATCCCTATAAGAAGGAATACTGCCGTGGACGTACGTCTCTCTGATCGTGTGAATGCCATCAAACCGTCCCCTACGCTTGCTGTGACCAACAAAGCTGCTGAATTAAAAGCTGCAGGTCATAACGTGATTGGTTTGGGCGCAGGTGAACCAGATTTTGATACCCCTCAACACATCAAAGATGCAGCAATTGCAGCGATTAACAACGGTTTCACCAAATACACCGCTGTTGACGGTACGCCAGGTCTTAAAAAAGCCATTATTGCTAAATTCAAACGCGACAATAACCTAGACTATGCAGCAAACCAGATTCTGGTTTCTTGTGGTGGTAAGCAATCATTCTTTAACTTAGCTTTAGCTTTGTTAAACAAAGGTGATGAAGTCATCATCCCAGCACCTTTCTGGGTAAGCTACCCAGACATGGTGATCATCGCTGAAGGTGTTCCTGTTATTGTGAAATGTGGTGAAGAACAACGTTTCAAAATCACTCCTGAGCAATTAGAAGCTGCAATCACGGACAAAACTCGTCTAGTGGTATTAAACAGCCCTTCTAACCCTACAGGTATGATCTATACCAAAGCTGAGCTTGAAGCGCTGGCTGACGTACTTCGTAAATACCCAGAAGTGTATATCGCATCTGATGACATGTACGAACCAATCCGTTGGGATGATGAGTTCTACAACATCGCAACAGTTGCACCAGACCTTTATGACCGCACGATTGTGTTAAACGGTGTGTCTAAAGCTTACGCGATGACTGGCTGGCGTATCGGCTACGCAGCGGGCCCTGCTAAACTGATTGGTGCAATGAAAAAGATCCAGTCTCAATCAACTTCTAACCCAACTTCTATTTCGCAAGTTGCTGCTGAAGCTGCATTGAATGGTCCTCAAGACGTTCTTGAACCAATGATTGAAGCATTCAAACGTCGTCATGACCTAGTTGTGAAAGGCTTGAATGATATTCACGGTATTTCTTGCTTGCCTGCTGATGGCGCATTCTATGCATATGCCAACATCAAACCGTTGATTCGTGCCAAAGGTCTTAAATCTTGCACAGAATTCTCTGCATGGTTACTGGAAGAAACTGGCGTTGCAGTAGTACCTGGTGATGCATTCGGTCTTGGCGGTTTTATGCGTATCTCTTACGCAACGGCTGACGAAGTACTGGTAGATGCCCTTGCTCGTATCAAGAAAGCTGCTGATTCTATCGAAGGCGTTGATGCTGCGATTGCTTCAATCGAAGCTGAAAAAGCTGCAAAATAATCTAGCTTGCTAAATAAAAAAACCCGCGAATTTCGCGGGTTTTTTTATTTTCTTCAACATGTATTAAACAGTGAGCCGTATTCGCTTATAGCTCAAGTATTTAATGAGTAAACAAACAAAACATAGACTTGCTGCAATCGTGTACGCAATACTCAACATCCACCAAAAACCATGAATCCCCAATGCATTGCTTTGCCAATTGAACAGTGTCATTGGATGATACGCCACATACCAACCACCCCCTAAGCCCACGACCAGCACCGTACTGATAAAAATAAACATCGGTCTGACAATTCTCGCCAGCAACGTAGCATTGCCAAACTAATCACCAGTAGCTCATCAAAGATATGCATCCAACACATTAACAAGATCGATGCCAAGGCTAATGTAATCACCTGCGCATCATTGCTAAATAACCCTACAATCCAACTATCTAAACCCCAAATAGTCAACATGACAACGATAGCTATTAGCATCACAGCCATCAGTGCCCGTTTACTGAGTTGCCATGCAGCATCAATCTGCTCCGCACCGATTTTAGTCGACACCAAAATACCGAAGGCGGATGCCATCGACATCGGCAACATAAACATCAAGCCCAATAAACCAAGCATCACCTGATGTGCATTCACTACAATGTCACCCGAAGGCAAGATCAGCAAAGCAATCGCGCTGATGGCAAATACATCCACAAAAGTCACCACCGCATTGGGCAATCCAATTTTTAAAATTTTCCACAAAGTCTGCCAGTGAAAGAAAACACCAGACCACTGGATCTTTAACTTCCGCTCAAGGAAGAAAAAATAGTAAACAAACAACAGTACCCACTGCACAATCAAATGTGCCATGAATGCACCTTCAACCCCATAGCTTGTAACATAACCTTCAATGCCATAAATCAAGACATAAGCCAAAGTCACTTTGAGCAGTAAATAGATCATATTGGCGTAGAACACGCGCTTAGCCTGCCCACAGGCTTGGGTTAAAATATATAAAATGCGCAACAATAAATGCGCTGGAATCGTCCAAGCCAACAGCCACAGACATGACACAATCAATGCCTGTAAGGCCGCATCTGCCTTTAAAAAATGAAGTAAAGGAGTTGCATGATTAAACAGGTACATCGCAACAGCAGAAATCACCAGTACAATCAAAATACTTTGCTTCACAATACGCTGTATATCCGCATACTCCTGACGTCCATTGGCTTCTGCCAGCTCTTGCATCATGCCCTGTAACACCCCAATACCCGTCACAAAGCACAAAGAATAAACAGACAAACAGACTGCCAATGCAGCCACATGCTGAGGTGAAAAATGTGATAGAAAAATCACGTCGAACAAACTACTGAGCATAATAATGGCATTACTGAGAAAAATAGGCACCCAAAGATGCAGAAACTTTTTCATTACCCTATCACTCGATTTTTAATTCTTTTATAAGATTCGTTTTTTGGCAGATTATTTAGATCTGAGATATTTCATTAGAAATGTATACCAGTATCCTGCCATAACTCATTCTATTTCTTATTTTTTATAAAAATGACATTACTCAGGTGCAGGCAATGTACTTCTTACAAAATAATCCGCCATTCCTATACCAGATTGCTATTATCGATGTCACAATTTTGAATTAAATCTCAACAACTCAAGAATAATGACAGGAAAATTACAATGAACCCAAAAGAAATGAGCGGTTTAGCATTACTGGAAGCGATGCGTGATGAAAAAATCCCGGCCCCAAGTATTAGCGAAACCATGTCGATGCAACCAGCAGTGATTAAAAGCGGACATGTAGAATTTAAGGTAAAAGCTGATCATCGACATTTAAATCCGCTTGGCGGCGTCCATGGTGGTTTTGCTGCAACCGTTTTGGATACCGTGACAGGCTGCGCGATTCATACTTTACTTGAAGCAGGTGTCGGTTATGGCACCATTGATCTGAATGTAAAGATGTGCCGCCCCATACCTCAGAATCAGCCACTGAAAGCCGTAGGAAAATCAATTAATCTCAGTAAAAATTTAGGTATTTCTGAAGGTCAGATTCTGGATGAAGAAGGTCGCCTGTATGCTCATGCCACTGCGACCTGTATGATTATTCGGACTGAATGAAATTGCTAGCCTGCACAACTCATCAGGCACTTCATTTAAATAATACTGCTTTTCGCCTGCCCCGCTTCAACAAATGACAAGCGTGGTCGAGTTAAGCCTTGAAACTCAAAATAATGCTTGGAAACATTGGCTAATTCCACATCTTGTGTTTGTGTTATTGAGGCTTGCCACGCTTTAGACTGATTGGTTCCCGTCAAAAGATTCCCAGAAATGGCATAGATATAAAGATCTTTGTCTTGCTCTTTCAGATAGTCTGCATTCAGGAAAACTTCAAAGTTAAATTGACGTTCAGTTTCTACCAACCATTTTTCTGCAAACCATAATTGCAGCAAATCACCTAAATAAAGTGATTTTTGCGCCAAGGGCCATAGCGTGATATGAGCGTCTTTAACCGGGATATAATACTGTGCAGGATCAGCAATAATTTGCAGATAGTTTTCTTGATAATAAGCCAGTTGAGAGAAAATTTGAGGGATGCTGAGCGTATTCATTCGCTGTCTCCGGTTTAGCCATTTTTGTGCTGGCAAGTAGGTTTAAATCCACACTGTTTGACCATTTGGTCAAACGACTTTATGGTTTTAATCTAGCAAGTGAAATTTATTCTGACAAGTATTTTTCGTGAAATTTATGCAATTGCCTAAATTAAAAACAGACAGGCTGTATTTATAATAAATATGATAATTTTTGCTTGACCCCTGTCAAAATCTCTCTATAATCGCTTTCAGATTCTCCAATAGCTCAGTCGGTAGAGCGACGGACTGTTAATCCGCAGGTCC
>CAUPZU010000031.1:0-26832 GCA_963516025.1 Acinetobacter lwoffii | reverse complement strand
ATCCAATGCATTTTGTTCCGCATGCATAAAATAGTCTGTGACTGCTGGAGCAACTTTGTAAAAATCTACGCCCTTAAAGGGATCCACCGCAATCACACTGAGTAAAGTGACATGGCTATGAAATACTTTGGCCAGTTCCAGGGCATGATCTGCGGCAGCATAGGAAATCGAGGACTCATCGAGTGCTACGAGAAGATGATCATAGTTATTCATGGTGCTTCCTCATATTTATTATTGCAGTAAGCGGGGGGTGGTTTGAGCGAGTAAATCTCCACAGCATGTTTTGCTAGAGGTTCAAATGTAAAGTAGCAAGTACTGCGCATCTTGAAGATGCGCAGCATCAGGATTATTTTTTCACGATCAGTACGGGAATTTCACTCGCACCCAATACATCTTGTGCAAAGCTGCCCAGAATCATTTTCTGGAAGCCTTTACGGCCATGAGAACCCATGACGATCAGGTCGGCTTTCACCTCACCCGCGGTTTCAGCAATATGTTCTGCATTGACTAAACCTGTGACAATGCGGGATTGCGCTTCAATACCTTCACCGGCTGCGATGGCAGTGGCTTCTTTCAAGGCCTTTTTGGCATTGGCATGTGCCTCGATAAAATATTCCTTCATGATAGAGGAGCTGTAATAGAAATCAGCCTCGGTAAAAGGATCTTCTGCGATCAGGCTGATCAGGGAAAGCTGACTACCAAATGCCTTGGCAATTTTGGCAGCATGTCGTACTGCAGAAAAGGAAATTTCTGAACCGTCCACTGGGACTAAAATATGTTGATAGGCCATGGCTTTTCTCCGCAGGTTGTCTGATTTTTAGGCTTGGTTTATTGATAGCACAGTGCTGTGGCGGGTGCAATTGCAAAAAAGCGGTAAAATTGAAAAAACTCATTAAATTACAAATATTTTTCATGTAAAAGTGATGAAAAAAACAGAGTAAAAAACTCGGAATTGCAGTTTTAGTGATCAAAAATAAGAGGATGAATAGTCCTTGTTTGCAGCATGATAGTTTAAACTGCCGTAGCCTGTTTTTAGATCATGTATAGGGGACAGTTTTGAGGTTTTTTGCCATTCATCTTTTGCTCATAAGTTCATTTATTCTTTCCGGCTGTCAGACCGCACAGAACAGTAAAGTCATTGCCGGTGCTTTTAACCTGACCACAGGCTTGCAGCAAAAAGTGATGGATCGTTATGCACCTAGTGCGGTTATCGTGCAGCAGAATATTGCCTATGCGCCGCAACAGAAATTATCTCTGGATCTGTATCAGCCGCAGAATATTGCCAGTATTGGCCCGCGACCGACTATTGTCTGGATTCATGGCGGCGGCTGGATTTCAGGTTCTAAAGAACATGCACGCGGTTATTTCAAGCTGCTGGCGGCACAGGGCTATAATGTGGTATCCGTACAATACCAGTTTGCACCAAAAGCGACCTATCCTAGCCAGTTACACCAGATCAATCAGGCACTTGAATTTCTAGATACCTATGCAGACACCTACCAAATTGATGCCCAGAACTTATATCTGGCCGGAGATTCTGCCGGGGCGAATATAGCTAGCCATTACGCCGCGCTTTTGACCAATCCTGTATTTGCCAATCAATCCGGTATTCAGCCTCATCTGCAACCCGCGCAGCTTAAAGGTTTAATCTTGCATTGTGGAATTTATGACTTGGAAGCATTTGCCAGCACAGCGCCTGAAGAAATGAAAATTATTGAATGGGGTGTCTTTAACCTGATTCAGGCTTATACCGGCGATCGTAAACATGATGCCGCGTTTTTAAAGCAGATTTCTCCGATTCAGTATATTACGCCGTCTTATCCGCCCGTGTTCATCAGTGGCGGGAATAAGGACTTCCTGACCGATACTCAGTCGCTACCATTTGTAAAAGCTTTGAAGGAACAGCAGATTCCTGTGACTGAAATATTTTATCCAGAGTCTAAGGCCTGGCTCATTCATGAATATCAGTTTTTTATGGGCAAAAAGGAAAGTCAGCAAACTTTTGTCAAAACCCTGGATTTTTTACATCAGCTTTCCCCGTGAAGAGAAAACTGTGCAAAATGAATCTCTCAAGATTGATCGTGTCAGATCGTCCCGACAGCAATCATTGAAAAATAGTTTGGAGTTTAAAAAATGAATCCTGTGTCATGGGCATATTTATTGTTGGCATTGGCTATTATTGCCGAAGTGACTGGATCAACATTTCTGGTGAAGTCTGAAGGCTTTACCCGATTATGGCCATCTCTGGCAGTAGTCGTTTTATTCTGTATTGCGTTTTATTTGCTGTCTCAGGTGATTAAAGTAATCCCCTTAGGCATTGCATATGCAATCTGGGCGGGAGTAGGCATCGTTCTTACGGCAATCGCAGGCTATGTGATCTTTAAGCAGGCGCTTGATCTACCGGCTTTTATCGGGATTGCACTGATCATTTCCGGTGTGGTGGTGATTAACCTGTTTTCCCAGACTGCAGGGCATTAAAAAGGCAGACAAGGTAGCTGCCTCATTTCTACAATAAGCTTATGCCACTTGCGGTTTAAGCTTAAACATTAAATAAACTATCAGACCAAGTAGCAGTCCCCAAAAAGCGGAGCCAATACCAAAAAACTGGATATTAGAGGCGCTAAACAGGAATGTCATCAGTGCTGCTTCACGGTCATGACTGTCCTGAAAAGCCAGCGCGATATTGTGGCCAATGGTGCCAAACAGGGCAATGCCTGCCAATACTGTAATCAGAATCCCCGGAAAAGCCATTAGTACACTGGTCAAGGTCGCAGCAAAAAAACCCATCAGGATATAAAACAGGCCGCAGCTCATACCGGCAATATAACGTTTGGCCGGATCAGGATGCGCTTGGACATCCAGGCTGACCGCCGCACTGATTGCGGCAAGATTGACACTAAAACAGCCAAATGGTGCCAACATCGTCTGTGTAATACCCGTCCAGCCTAGAATAGAATTTACTTTCGGGGGATAACCATAACTTTTGATGACTGCCAAGCCAGGCAGGTATTGCGATGCCAGATTAATCACCATTAACGGTAAGGCTAATCCTAAAACAGCCTGCAAACTAAATTCAGGTGTAATCCATACCGGCTGGGCAATACTCCAGTTCAGCTGTGGAATAGTAAAATTAATAAAGAACGGACAAAGGGCAATAGCCATTAACACGGTAATCACGATGCTATACCGCGTACTCAGTTTTTTGGAAACCAGATAAATCGCCAGTACACAAAGCACAAATTCCCATGACTGTTGCAAACTACCAAACACTGAGATGCCAAATTTTAATAACACACCTGCTAGCATGGCACTGGTCAAACTTTGTGGAATAAACTGAAAAATTCGCTCGAAAATTCCAAAGAATCCCAGACAGGCAATCAGGACACCAGAAATCAGAAAAGCGCCAATTGCTTCCCCCAGACTATAGTGACCGGCAGAAGCAATGACCAGCGCCAGACCGGCAGTCGACCAAGCGGTTGAAATCGGATAGCGATATTTCCAGGAAAGCAGAAATCCGGAAACTCCAATGCCGATACCCAGTGCCCACAACCAGGAACTGATCTGTGCCTGATTGGCACCCAGGCTTTGCGCAGCTTCAATAACCAGTACGGCAGAAACACTGATACCAATCATGCAGGTAATAAAACCGGCCATGATGGCGGGAAAGGAGAGATCTTGTAAAAGTTTTGGCATCATCCATGACACTATTTTTAAATGCGTTTAAATCATACGCTTTTCACGTATCAACACAATGTTTTTAACAATTTTATCCAGAGGTCTGCTGGCTTGAAGCCGGTCATTGCTAGAAAGTTGAAGTCGCCAGTTTAAGGCCAAAACCGCAAAACAGGATCCCAACCGCCGCGACACAGCTGGCAGTCACTTTATAGTTCTGATTGAAATAGGAGGCCAGTTTTACACCAGAAAAAATCAGGATCGACAGATAGGTCATACTGATCAATTGCAAGATTACAGCCAGAAGCGTGAATGTCAGGGCTGGATAAGGATAGGCAGGATCGACAAACTGCACAAAAAAAGACAGATAAAACAGAATCGCTTTGGGATTTAAAATACTGATTGTGAGCGCTGTACGAAAGGGCTGAACAGATTCTACCGTATCTGGAGTCGTCTTTTTAATCTGGACGCGTTGTGATGACTTTTCCGGAAAGAAAGTCTGGTAGGCCGCAATGATTAGCTTGATACCCAAGTAACTGAGATAGATCGCTCCAATAACTTTCAGTGCAATAAACAGTACCGGAAAGGCATGCAGTAAAGAAGCTGCTCCCAATGCTGTACATATAATCAGGATCAGATCGCCCGTATAAACCCCCAAGGCACCCATATATCCCGTCTTAATCCCAAAGCGCGAAGCAATCGACATGACATACAGGGAATTCGGCCCGGGCAGTAGCACAATCAACGTGGTTCCAATGATAAAGGTCGTTAGATCTGTGATACCAAACACGAAAAACTCGCATGAACAAAAAAGCCGATGCGGCATTATAGCAACATCGGCTTGGAGAAATTTGCTAAATTTTCTTTAAATCTCAGTGGTACTCAGGAAAGTTTCACGTAATAAAGCAGCCAGTTGCTCACGGGCTTTAATGAAACCGTCAATGCCGCCTTGCAATAATTCACTGGCCATCGGATCCTGTTTCAGTTGTGCTTCAAAATCGGCAGGGCTGATTGGGCTGAGTTCACCTTGAACTTTAATATCTTTGGCTGAGAGTTGGGCCTGCACTTCACGCTGATCATTTTCCAGTTCGGCCAGCAGGTTTGGTGCTACCGTGAGCAGGTCACAGCCGCTCAAGCCTAGAACCTGATCAATACTGCGGAAGCTGGCACCCATGATTTCAGTCTGAATACCATGCGCTTTATAAAATTCATAAATACGCTTAACCGAAAGTACACCCGGATCTTTTTCAATCGGGTAAGACTCAACGTCTTCAGCTTTTTTGTACCAGTCCAGAATACGGCCGACAAAAGGCGAGATTAATGTTACTTTGGCATCAGCACAGGCATGGGCCTGATGTTGACCAAATAATAAAGTCAGATTGGTATGAATGCCTTGTTCTTCCAGTGCTTTTGCTGCTTGAATGCCTTCCCAGGTAGACGCGATCTTGATCAGGATGCGGTCTGAATCAATTCCATATTGCGCATAAAGTGCCAGCAACTCTTTGGCTTTGGCAATCGTGGCTTCAGTATTAAAAGACAGGGAAGCATCGACTTCTGTTGAAACACGGCCTTCAATGAGTTTTAAGATTTCTACACCGAATTTGACCGTCAAAATATCAATGGTACGTTCAATCAGGGCGTCATCTGTATAGCCTTCTTGCTGGGCTTGCTGAAAAGCAGCTTCAATCAAGGCCTGATTTTCAGGTTGTTTCGCTGCTGCAGTAATCAGCGATGGATTGGTGGTTGCATCAAGCGGACGAAATTTTTCAATGGCACTCAAATCACTGCTGTCTGCCACAATGGTCGTCAAGTTTTTTAATTGGTTTAATGCAGTTAATGTCATTACGATCTAGTTCTATGGTTATTGCTTATGCTTTCTTATATATCATAAATGGCCGGTTTACCAAGTAGACTGTCGTTGAATTTCTGTGATTAATGCCCGGTTTTACGTTGTTTGCGCAAGTGATTAATCAAAAAATGAGCAGCTGTGCCTAATCGGGTTTCTCTGCTCCAGACCAGATCAACAAAATATTCAAACTTTGGGGTGAAATCGAGCAGGTTGAGAACCTGTAACTGATCTTGCAAATGTGGCTGCTCATTCAGCATTTCGAGTGGCAGAACCCCCCAGCCCAGTCCTTGCTGAATCATGCTGCAAGCCGAGTGGTGGTTGTCGGTGCGCCAGTAATTTCGTGAAAAGAGTAGTTCCGGCTTGATGGTGCGATCCCGACTGGCCACCACAATCTGCCTGTTTTGCAAAATCTGTTCATAACTGACTTGATCGAACTGACTTAGGGGATGCTGTTTGGCGACTACAGCCACCAGTACCTCACGTTTCAATTCCACAAACTGTTCCCGTGTTTCCAGTTGTTCGCGTTCAAACATCAAGGCTAGCTGCGCTGAACCTTCAAACAGCATACGATGTGCATCTTCCTGAGGTGCACTGAATACATTGACTCGCAGTGCAGGAAATTCCTGTTCTAGCAACACGATATAATCGGTCCAACGCGTATGCAGTAATTCTGAAACCACCACAATATTCAGTTCAGATTCTAGGCCTGAACTTAGGGCTTGAGCATGCTGTTTCCACTGATTCATTTCGACCAGAAGTTGCTGGGTTTTTTCATACAATACCTGCGCCTGTGCGGTCGGTTTTGGTTCACGACCTATACGCTGAAACAGTTCTAGATTCAGGTCAATTTCCAGATTGGCAATGGCCATGCTGACTGCGGAAGGTACTTTACCTAGTTGACGGGCAGCCGCAGAGAAAGAACCGGTTTCCATCACAGTTTTAAACATCAGTAGCTGTTCTTGATTAACATTCATAATTTTATCTTTCATTTTTATTGATAGATTCTAACTCGAATAGTCAGATTTAAAGAAATAAAATTCTTGCATCATGTAATGAATTGAGCTGATTTGATATGTTAATTTCCAAAAGAAGGTTGATTCATGCCGCTTTATATGAAGGCATTTTACTGGTCGTGATCGCTGTCCTGCTAAGTACTTTGATGCATATGCCGCTTGAGGTCACAGGTATGCTAGGAATTGCCATGGCTCTGACCTCAGTACTCTGGAACATGTTGTTCAATCACTATTTTGAAAAGTTTGAAGCCAGACATCATTTGAAAAGAACCATTAAAGTGCGAATTGCTCATGCAATTGGCTTTGAAGGCGGTTTGATGCTGGCGACCATTCCGATGGTGGCTTATGCCTTACACATGAGTCTGGCTCAGGCCTTTTTGCTGGACTTAGCTCTAACCCTTTGTATTCTCGTATATACCTTTATTTTTCAGTGGGTTTATGATCATCTAGAAGCCAGACTGGGGCTACAGCCGGATTATCGGAAAATCTCATCATAAAATACGCCATAAAAAATACCACACAGTTCAGACTCCCTTTTCAGAATGCGAAAGGTGAAATATTCAGCGATGAGGACTTGATCAAGTCCTCATTTTTTATGCTCGAACCCAACTGAAAATTAAGCTATAAGACTTTGATTTTTTATTTTAATTTTTAAATTTATTGGGGAATTCAATGCTATTTAGACGAGCGATCTTGTCAGTGTCCATCGTGTTGCTGATGTGGGGGTGGAGGAGGTGAGAGCAGTACGCCACAGCAGACGCTGCCGGATCCAGTGACACCCCCCGGTTCGGGTGAGCAACTGAGCAAAATTGCGGAATTTTAGGTTCTGGATGTGGGTTCAGAATTAACAGCAGGGAATTTCGGTCTGGCCAGCTGGAATCCCACCGTCATGGTGGTGAATGGCGATGTGCTTTATATTGCCAATAGTCAGGCCGAATCGAATATTTTACGTTATGACTTAAAACAAAAACGTGCACTCAGTGCGATTGATCCTACGAAAATTTCGGGTCTGGCCAAAAAATGGGATAGCCTGAATGATCTGGAAATTCAAGCAGGGCGTTTGTATGTGGCCAATTATGGCTCGAACCGAATTGATGTTTTAGATATTAATAGCGAGCAACCGAACTTCATTATGGCACTCGGCACAGGTGTATGGTGGGGCGATGCGCTTAATTACGCGCTGGTACATAGCAATGCGGTGACTGCTGACGACCGTTATGTGTATGTACCTGATATTGAAGGCCGGATCAATGTCTGGCGTCAAAGTGATGTGACAGCGCAAAACCATTTAAAGGCCCGCAAATTTGCACGGCTCAGCTTGCCGGGCTGTGCGCGCAACTGTAATGCACGCATGGAAGTCATAGGTGATTATCTGTATACCAGCCTGCCGGATGGTATGACCTATGTCCACGATATCAATCAGATTCAGGAAAATGAAAATAATATTGCGCCCATTTTAACAGAAACCAATTTGTCGGCAGTCATGCATCGCCATAATGATGGCTTGGTTTATGTGTCACGGAATGATGGCACTGTAGAAAGCTACCGGGAAAAATCTTTTAACTTGGAGTCTATCTTACCCAATAAAAGTGTGGATACCTTCCGAGATTATATTTTAAAAGGGCAAAACCAGAGCAGCCAACTGGCCAAGGCCAGTGATCTTTATATTTATGGTCAGAATCTATTACACATGGCCAATCAGAAAATTCATATTCTGCCAATGCTGACCTTGCAACAGAATAAATCCACACAGCTAAACCAAGCTATGATTTTAACCGAATCTCAGGCACGCGAGAGAAGCCGTGTCTTGCAGGATGGTGAATCATGGGAAACCTTGACCAATAGCAGCCAGCGTCATGTCTATATGGACAAGATTTTATCGGCAACTCTAAATGGCAACCGCCTGCATTTGCAAAGCTACAGTGCTGTGCCTGTACGTGATTTGCAGATTCGTGCCAAGATTAAAAACTCAGAAGACTGGGTGATTCTGGCAAAGCTGGATCAGTTGACGCCATTTTCGAATGCCAGCTTTGATCTCAAACTGACCGATCAATCCCGTTTCCCGTTGCTCGATGGCACAGGCTCGATCCAGCTAGCAGGTCTGAGTCAGACCACGCAAAATCCAAGCAATATTTTTGATCTGAAAATTAACTCTGAGACCGATGAGCACGTCAAAAAGCTGAATCAGATTAAAGCCAAATGGAAAATTTATTTTGGTACCTATGATGAACCGAATAAATGGTGTCGTATTACGCCGGTCTATGCCCGGGAATGGGTCATGATGATGACCAATCTGGCCTATATGCTCAGTACTCCAGAATTTGAAACCTTATGGTTTAACCATAAAGCGGTCATGGGACACGATTTTTTTGGCAATGATGGTCAGGTAGAAGGGCCGAATGGTTTCTTTCAGCCAGAAGATTATGTCCGGATCTATCGGGAAATTCTTAACCGCAATGAAATTAATCTTGGCATTACCAATATGGGTGGTGGTTTAGGTGGTGGAGCAGTATTAGGAGTAGATACTTGGTTATTCTATGGCCATTACACATTATCTGGTTATCGAATTATTGCACATGAATTTGGTCATCATTGGGGCGGGCATAATAGTGCCTGGGCCATGTCGAATTATGGCTTTGAAGCTATGGTCGATTGGTTAAACTTCTATTTCCAGCGCCGTCCAGGCTCAATTCCTTATATGGACCCAAATGTGAATGCTTTCCACCTAACACCCGACAGCGCGCTTTGTCAGGGTGTGAACCAGAATATGGTAAAAGGTGTGGCATCGACTGCACCATGGAATAAAGTAGATGAATATTTTAAAAATAATCCAATAACAAATCCCTAAAACATAAAAAAAGCCCCTCAATTGAGGGGCTTTTTAATTGGATCGGTCAACGGATTATTTTTCAATAATTGCCGTCACACCTTGACCACCGGCTGCACAGATCGACACCAGTACGCGGCCTGAACCTTTCTGGTTAATCAGTTTTGCTGCTGTCGCAATGATACGACCACCAGTTGCTGCAAACGGGTGACCGGCAGCAAGTGAAGAGCCTTTTACGTTCAGTTTGGCACGGTCAATTGAACCTAATGGTGCATCCAGACCTAAACGCTCTTTACAGAATTTCGGATCTTCCCAAGCTTTCAGCGTAGACAATACTTGAGATGCAAAAGCTTCATGAATTTCATAATAGTCGAAGTCTTGCAGTTTCAGACCTGCACGTTCCAGCATACGCGGCACGGCAT
This sequence comes from Acinetobacter lwoffii, assembly GCA_963516025.1. Taxonomy (GTDB): domain Bacteria; phylum Pseudomonadota; class Gammaproteobacteria; order Pseudomonadales; family Moraxellaceae; genus Acinetobacter; species Acinetobacter lwoffii_R. The sequence continues at coordinate 17,049 of CAUPZU010000031.1, read as the reverse complement.
AAGCAGGCGCCATCAACAGGCCTTCTTTTTTCTCGACAAAATCAACTGCGGCAGTTTCCTGGAAAGTCAGGTAAGCCAATACTTCATGACCATTTGCCTTCGCCCATTCTTCAGAAGCCAAGAGCACGCAAGAAGCACCATCTGTTAGCGGCGTAGAGTTACCCGCAGTCATGGTACGGGCATCGCCCTTACCAAAGGCCGGCTTTAATTTCGCCAGTTTTTCAACACTTGAGTCCGCACGCAGGTTATTGTCACGTTGAAGACCCAAGAATGGTGTGATCAGGTCATCAAAGAAACCTTCTTCATACGCTGCAGCCATTTTCTGGTGTGAAGATGCAGCAAGTTCATCCTGTGCTTCACGGGAAATTCCCCATTCCAGTGTAGTAATCGCCTGATGATCACCCATAGACAGACCTGTACGCGGCTCACCATTTTTTGGTGCATCCATAAGGTCTTTCACATTGATTTTGGTCAGTGCTTTCAGACGGTCTTTTGCAGTTTTCGCAATGTTTAGCTCAAGTAATGCTTTACGTAAACCGTCACCAAAAGCAATCGGTGCATCAGAAGTCGTATCTACACCACCTGCAATGCCTACTTCGATTTGACCTAAAGCAATCTTGTTGGCAACAAGAAATGCCGCTTGCAAACCAGTACCACATGCCTGCTGGATGTCATAAGCAGGCGTTTCAGGTGCAAGGGCAGTATTTAGTACACATTCACGGGTCATATTGAAGTCACGGCTGTGTTTCAGTACTGCACCCGCAACCACTTCACCTAAGCGTTGACCTTGCAGATTAAAGCGTTCAACTAGGCCGTTCAGGGTTGCTGTAAACATGTCAGTATTGGATGCCGTAAAGTAAGCACCATTAGAACGTGCAAATGGAATGCGGTTACCACCGATAATCGCAACGCGGCGAACTGTATTTTGGCTCATGTTTGGTTCCTGTAGAACAGAAGTCTGTGTTGTAGAGATTAAATCTTTTTCAGATGAAGTCGTATTTTTGGCACGGGCAGGTGTGCTCCGTGTACGCGAGGTTTTAGTCGGACTTTTTTCTGTCCCAGTGGCTGTGTCAGTATTTTTAGTGCTACGCTTGGTGCGCGTTGATGGTTTTGACACAGTTTCTGTCGCAGAGTTCTCGACTGCTGGATTTTCTTGAGTTGTTTTGCTCATAAGGCTTTACCAGGCAAATAGATCGTCTTCTTGGTGCTTACATTAGCATAGAAGAGGATAGGCTGTATTGACTACAATGACATTACAGACTGCGCTCAGGTCAAGTCATCTGCCTATTATCTCAAGTATGATTGGGCGGAATCTGGCGGATCTATTGAAATATATGTGTCTGGCATCATATTGAAGTTTAAGGGTAACTTTAGATCAACCAAAAATTAATTTGTATGAGAGATAATAAACATGACTGATCAGTACCAAACTTTTGCAAAATCTCCTATTGGTAAATTTGTCATTAAAAATTTGGGTTTGCCATCCCCAACTTCTTTAGACCGTTTTGAGTCTGCTACGCCGGTGGTAAAAGGCGCAGTATTATTGGGCGCAGCACCAGCAAGTCCATTGACGGGTGCTATTGCTCAGGTTCTGGCAAATATTCATGCCAACAGCTATGCAGGTAATAATGCTGAGTTGCAACAGGCGGCTGCAGCATCTGGGCTGAATCTGGGTGCATTTAACCCGGGCGATAAAGAATCAAAATTCAAGGTCGTTATTTTTGATGCTTCAGGGATCGAAAATTCAGAACAGTTAAAATCACTTTATGATTTCTTTAACCCGATTGCGCGTCAAATCCAAAGTTCTGGCCGTGTCGTGATTGTAGGGACTACGCCTGAAACTGCTAAATCAGTCAGTCAGTCAATCGCTCAACGTGCACTGGAAGGTTTTGTAAAATCTGTTGGTAAAGAGTTTAAAAAGGGAATTGCAGCGAACCTGATCTATGTAAATGCTGGTGCAGAAGCAAACCTTGAGTCTGCTTTACGTTTTGCAGTTTCTCCACGTTCTGCCTATGTTTCTGGTCAGGTGATTCGTGTTTCACCTGCTGAAAAAGTAGACGTAGACTGGACCAAGCCATTAGCGGGTAAAACTGCGGTTGTGACAGGCGCAAGCCGTGGTATTGGTGAAGCGATTGCCCATGTATTGGCCCGTGATGGTGCACATGTCATCTGTCTGGATGTTCCACAACAGCAGGCTGACCTTGATCGTGTAGCTAGTGAGATCGGCGGTTCTACCTTGGCTATTGATATTACAGCTGCAGATGCAGGTGAGAAGATCAAGGCAGCGGCAGCAGAGCATGGCGGCTTAGACATCATTGTGCACAATGCCGGAATTACTCGTGACAAGACCTTGGCCAATATGAAGCCTGAACTGTGGGATCTGGTGATTAACATCAACCTGTCGGCAATTGAACGCGTGAATGATTATTTAATCTCCAACGATGGTCTAAATGCCAATGGCCGTATTATCTGTGTATCCTCAATTTCTGGGATTGCAGGAAACCTGGGTCAAACCAATTATGCAGCATCTAAAGCCGGGGTGATTGGTGTAGTAAAATTCACAGCACCGACATTAAAAAATGGTATAACGATTAATGCCGTTGCACCGGGCTTTATCGAGACTCAGATGACGGCTGCGATTCCATTTGCGATCCGTGAAGCAGGCCGCCGTATGAATTCGATGAGTCAGGGCGGTCTACCTGTTGATGTTGCAGAAACGATTGCAATGTTTGCTGCTACTGCATCAACAGGTTTAAATGGCAACGTGGTACGTGTATGTGGTCAAAGTCTGTTAGGGGCTTAAAGCATCAAGTCCTTTCTTGCAGTTTAATTAAAGCTCAGGGAGAGGATTTAGGAGAGGGAGACTAGGGGCCTTTTTTTAGCCCTCTCTCTAACTCTCTCCCAAAGGGAGAGAGAACTCCACTCATATATAAATGAAAAGAATATTTTAAAGGTTCAGTATGAATACGCGCCATTTTAGTCAACTTCCAAAACCTTATTTAGCCTATCCAAAAGTGATTCAAGGCTTGATTTTTAAAAAGCCGAAAGCTGAAAAAGTTCTACCGCAAGTTGAATATGTGGTGGATTCATTCAAGGTCGATCAAAAACATTTGAAAGCTTATAATGAAGTCTGCGGCTTTAAAAATAATGGTTATATACCAGCGATTTATCTGACGGTTCTTTCACAAAGCCTGCAAATGCACATGATGACTTCAGAAGCATTTCCATTTCCGATCTTGGGCTTGGTACATATCCGTAACCAAGTGAAGCAATACCGTAAAATTGGCGTCAATGAAACCTTGACCCTATCATGCAAATTTGGTGAATTACAGCCACATGATAAAGGCGTTCAGTTTGATTTCATTACTACAGTCAAAGTGGCAGGTGAGGTCGTAGTGGAAGCATTAACCACTTATCTGTCACGTCAAAAGACCAATGCTAAAGCGGCTGCTAAACCTGCAGAAAGCCAAGCGCCAGAATACAAACTGAATAATGAATGGAGCATCTCGGAGAATACGGGTCGCCGTTATGCCATGACCTCAGGTGACTTTAACCTGATTCATATTCATGCAGTTACAGCGAAAGCCTTTGGCTTTAAACAGGCAATTGCACATGGTATGTGGAGCAAAGCCAAAGCACTGGCGAATCTGTCATTGCCAGATGCTTATGAAGTTGATGTCTGGTTCAAGTTGCCGATGTACTTGCCATCTAAAGTTGAGTTCCTGACCGCGCAGGCAGCGAATGAGACAGATTTCCTGATTCGAAACAGTAAGAGTCAAAAACCGCATGTCACCGGTCATATCAAAGCGATTTAAATCTGGATCAAAAGCCTAAATCTGATTTAGGCTTTTTCATTTTAAGGGATCAATATTCTATGGATAGAATGATGCAGCCAATTAAAGATTATCTGTTTGCTGATCAGCACAATTATCAGGGTAATGTCGATGAGCATTTTAGCGATCTTGCCCGTCAGTTTAGCCGTTTGCAGGATGCACGTACCGAACAGGGTGGTGCCGCACTGGTGGTATATTTTGAGGGACAAAAGGTCGTCGATATTTATACCGGTAAAAAGTCTGTCACTGAAAATTGGCAACCCGATACCATGTCGCTGTGTTACTCCACAGGCAAAGGTGTGCTGGCGACTTTGGCGCACATTCTGGTGAGTCAAGGTTATCTGGATTATGATCGACCGGTTGCAGAATACTGGCCTGAATTTGCACAAAAGGGTAAAGAAAATATTACTCTGGCGCATATGCTGAGTCATCAAAGTGGCCTGTTTGATATCCGTAATATGATTGATGATGCCACTGAAATGGCCGACTGGTCGCATATGCTGGACCGGATTGCAGCAGCGGAACCACGTTTTCGAGTTGCAACAGATGCAGCCTATCAACCGCTGACTTTTGGCTGGCAGGTGGGTGGAGCATTAGAAAAAGCGACTGGTAAAAAACTGGGTGAGCTGATGCAGGAATATCTGGTACAGCCACTACAGTTAAATGGTGCTTATTTTAGCGTACCGACGAATGAGTTAGCTCGGGTAGCGCTGCCCATTTTAAAGCCTAAAGCAGCCAAGTCTCAAACACAGACTGCGAAAAAAACTACACCAAGAAAACCCAACCTGATGGAACGAGCCTTAGTATGGAGTGGTCAGAGTCCACAGGATTTTCAGGATGCAATGATTCCCAAAGGCATGAAGAAATTTAGTTTCTTTAGTGAAAAGGGTCTAAAAGCCATTATCCCATCTGCTAACGGTGTCTTTACCGCAGAGAGTCTGGCAAAAATCTATGCCATGCTGGCCAGTCATGGTGAATGGCAAGGTCAGCAACTGATTTCGCCTGAGGTTTTCCAGCGACTGAGTCAGGTGCAGTACAAAACACGCGATCGGATCATGCCTTTACCGATGCACTGGCGCTTGGGTTATCACCGTGTTCTCACTTTAGGAAAAGCCTCTAAAGGTTTTGGTCATATGGGGTTTAATGGCTCTGGTGCCTGGTGCGATCCTGAGCGCGGTTTGAGTTTTGCCTATACGCATAATTTCCCGACAGGTTCATTAACTGGAGATTACCGTCTTTGGGGCCTGACGCAAGAAACCTTGCGCTGTGCGGATGCGGTACTGACCGGTCGCAAAGGCTGGCGCTAAATATCCCTGATTTGGGAGTTTAGCCCGTTAGCTAAATATGTTATTTTGTCGCGCAGTCCATGGCTGTGGTGTGAAGTAATGAAAAAAGTGCTGGTGATTCCTCTGGTTGCAAGCAGTGCGTTGTTCGGATGTCAGGAGCCGAATCAGCCGGCTGCAAAAACGGTGATGGAAGCCAAAGCTCAGATTCCTGCCTGGGTCGGGAGTTATCAGGGCACAACACCATGTATGGGATGCTTTTCAAGTTGTGAAGACTGTCCAGGCATGGCAGTGGCCTTGACCTTGAATGAAGATCAGACCTTTACTTTACAGCGTGAAAGTTTAAGTGGTCATAATGAAATTGAAACAATGAGCGGGCAGATTCGGTTTCAGGATGAATCACAACAAAAGATTGAACTGCTGAATGTCGATACCCGAAATCTGCTCTATGTCGATCTGAAAAAGCATGTTCTGGAAATTCGTGAAGATCAAACAGGCAAACGCTACCAGATGCAAAGTGACTTTATCCTGTTTGAATCCGCCTGATTTTAAAAAAGCATCTGTTTTATATCCCTTTTTCAATGATTTTGATCAAGGAATTTTTATTCTTTATAAACCGGCATTCATTTCACTATTTCATAAAAAAACAGTATGCTTAGACCTGTAAAAAGGAGCATACATGTATCAAGTACTTGCGCGAAAATACCGTCCTCGTAATTTCAATGAATTGGTGGGTCAAAACCATGTATCACGTGCTTTAACCAGCGCGCTCGAACGTGGCCGTTTGCATCATGCCTATTTGTTTACGGGAACGCGTGGTGTCGGAAAAACCACGATTGCACGTATTTTGGCGAAGTGCTTGAACTGTGAAACCGGTATTACCTCGACGCCTTGTGAAGTCTGTGCAACCTGTACCGCAGTCAATGAAGGTCGTTTTATTGACCTGATTGAAATTGATGCGGCGTCACGCACCAAGGTGGAAGATACACGTGAGTTGCTCGACAATGTGCCTTATGCACCGACTCAAGGTCGCTTTAAAGTCTACCTGATCGATGAAGTGCACATGCTCTCCACGCATTCTTTCAATGCGCTGTTAAAGACGCTGGAAGAACCGCCAGAACATGTCAAATTCCTATTTGCAACCACCGATCCGCAAAAACTACCCATTACCGTAATTTCTCGCTGTCTGCAATTTACTTTGCGTCCATTGGCAGTCGATGAAATTACTGAACATCTAGGCCATATTCTTAGCAAAGAAAGCATTCAGTCTGATCAGGATGCCATCTGGCAGATTGCTGAATCTGCGCAAGGTTCATTACGTGATGCCTTGTCGTTGACCGATCAGGCGATTGCCTATGGTCAGGGAGCGATTCAGCATCAGGATGTCAAAGACATGCTGGGACTGATTGACCGCACCATTATTTATGATCTGATTCTGGCGATTCACCAGAACCAGAAAGCGCAGGTCAGTCAGTTATTACTACAATTCCGTCAGCAAGCTCTGGATGTGTCACTGGTGCTAGACCAGCTAATTTCGACACTGCATGAACTGGCTTTATTGCAGTACCTGCCAGATCTGAGCCTGAAATATAGTGCCGAAATCAATCGAAAGATCATGCAGTTATCGGCTCTCATCTCAGCACAAGACCTGCAACTGTATTATCAGATTGCCTGTAAGGGTCGTGCCGATTTACAGCTTGCAGTTACGCAGGAACAAGGCTTTGAGATGACGGTGCTACGCTTACTGGCTTTCCGTCCATTACAACCAAGTGAAATTCCAGTGATGCAGGAGACTGCATCGCAACAGGCAACAACCCATACAACACGTCTACAGCCACCTGTTCAGACACAACTTCAATCTGAATCAATAGAAACACAATCATTGGAGGCAGAACCGATATTTGATGATTTTTCTCTGGACGATGAGACAGATGAGGAGATTGATGTCGCATCAGCGTCTGAACCTTCTTCGGATGATTTTTTGGATGAAGACGAGCCAACCAGCATCAATGCGCCTGAACCTGTCCAGCCTGTAGCAACTCAAACAGTGATTGAAGAAGTGCGGTCTAGTGATCAAATTGTTTTTGATCCAAATGATGACAAAGGCCTATTTGGTTTTGATGAAATCAAGAGTAAGCCAGAAGCACCTGCTACCAGCAACAGTTCGGATGATTTCCTGCTTGAAGAGTTTATTCCTGCAGATGCTGTCATCCCTACCGAGCCAGCACAAGACATCATGTCTGCTGATGAGGAATTTAGTCTTGCTGCACCGGAATTAGAACTTTCACAGGAATTGATTGCTCAGCCTGCTCTTGAAAATACAGCGCCGGTTCAGCCAGTCGCACAGACAGCTTTGCTGGAAGATATTTCTCAAGATGTAAATACGCAGAATCTGATGCCACAGGATATTCTGAAAATACCTGAACAAACCTTAGAAGGTGAGTGGAGCGTAGAAAAATGGGAATACTGGTTCCGTAATAGCCAGCTTTCTCCAGCGGTACAGGAACTGGCGCAGTATGGCATCATGACTGGTCAGATGAATGGCGAATCCGTTTTCCATATTCCTGAACAGTACCAGCAGTTGCTGACCCAGTTGCAACATCATCTGGAAGCTGCTTTGCAACAGCAATGGCCGCAAACCAATTTCCAGGTGGAATTTGAAAATGTGGATCAGTTAACGCCCTATACCATGCAGCATCAGCGTAAGGTACGTGCCTTTAAACGTGCCGAAGAACTGTTACATGCTGAACCGGCAGTACGCGATCTGTTACAGCAGTTTGATGGTGAACTGCAAAATATTCAGCTGAAATAGGCTGGATGTTAAGTCACAACAAATCGAGATAAAGCATCCCGCATTTCGACTGGAATCGGGGTGCTTTTTCGTGTTTCACGGTCAACAAATACATGGACAAAATTGCCTTGCGCAGCGGCTGTATCTGAGTTGCGTTTAAAAATAGCCAGATCATAGCTGAGCGATGAATTTCCCATGCTTTCAATGGCCACGCCCACTTCAATAATTTCTGGATAAGACAGTTCCTGATTGAACTGACAGTTGGAGCTGACCACCAGCCCAATCATCGGGGAATATTTAGGATCAAAATCAGCTTCCTGAATCAGCAGGGCATTGGCTGCGGTATCAAAATAACTATAATAAGTCACATTGTTGACATGGCCGTACAGATCATTGTCTGCCCAACGGGTTTGAATGGGCAGGAAAAAAGTATAGTGTTCGCGCTGTTTGATGGTGGCTTTCATCACTATTCAGTCCTCAGCTAGATAAGGCTTAAGTGGAAATTGATCTAGGCATAGATCGCCTGATAAATCTGATAAGCATCCTCCACCTTGAGTTCACGTGGATTATTCTGCAACAGCCGGCTTTGTTGCATCGCATCTTCTGCCATGACCTGCAGCATATCTTCCGGAATATTCAACTGATTCAGTTTTAGGGTCAAACCGCTTTGCATCAGATGATTATTAAAATGATCAATAAACAGATCAGTCAGGCCATCATGACAACCTTTACTGTAAGGATCCAGCCAGGTCATCAATTCCGCATAGAGCTGTTTGGCCGCTGGCGCATTAAACTTTAATACTTCAGTTAGAACCAGCGCATTGCTATGCCCATGCGATAGATGAAAATGTCCACCCAGTGGATAAGCCAGCGCATGTACGGCGGCGACTGGTGCATTGGCAAAGGCTTGTCCGGCCAGCATGGAACCGACCAGCATATTTTGACGCGCATCTAAATCATATCCGTCTTGCAGCACGCGCGGCAGATTGGCATTCAGTAATCTTAAAGCCTGTTTGGCCAGCATATCCGAATAAGGGTTTTTCTTGTGTTTTGAGGTATAGGCTTCAATGGCATGTACCATGGCATCAATGCCGGTGGCAGCAGTGATCTGTGCCGGAAGATTCTGGGTAAAGGTTGCATCCAGAATGGCAATATCAGCAAAAAGGATCGGTGCCACAATACCGGTTTTAGTGGTTTCACCTGTGGTGACAATCGAAATCGGCGTCACTTCTGAACCTGTTCCAGCCGTAGTTGGTACCAGAATTAAGGCTAAACGCGGTCCGGTGGCATTATCAACGCCATACAGATCGGACAGTGTCTGATGCTGCTCGGGATGCGCCAAAATTGCAATGAGTTTGGCCACATCCATCGAGCTGCCACCACCAAAGCCCAGCACCACATCAATATTTTCCTGTTTTGCAAAAGCCGCCGCTTCAAGCACCACTGTATCGGGCGGATCGGCCTGAACATCCGAGTAAATCACGTACTCCAGCCCGGCAGATTCAATAATATCAAGAAGCGGCAGATGTAATTGCTGCTTCAGCATCCCCGGGTCAGTCACTAGCAGAAGACGTTGATAACGGCCATTTTTTAGAATTTTAAATAATTCCTGAATCGTGCCTAGTCCGGCAATGATATTGGGGACGGTTTGAAACTGAAAACGATTCATGGCGATATCCTTGATTTTTTTATTGCAAATACGAGATTATTCTATGGTTGTAAGATAGGAATCAGTATATAAATAACTTAACATAAGAATCCTTAAAATAAAGTAGCTCTGAGGTTGTTTATGTCATCCAGAACGCCATACAAGGTGTTATGTGTTTGTTTGGGAAATATTTGCCGCTCTCCCACGGCAGAAGTTGTACTCAGACATTATTGTGATGAACAGCAACTGAATATTGTGGTCGATTCTGCCGGAACCAGTAATTATCATCCGGGCAAGGCACCGGACTTGCGTAGCCAGAAGCATGCACTAAAACGTGGCTATGACCTTTCAGCACTTCGCGCACGTCAACTCATTCCACACGATTTTATTGATTATGATCTGATTCTGGCGATGGATCTGGAGAATTTATCCAATATCCAGAACATACAGCGTCTGGCAGAAACTCAGTTTGGTCATGTACGTGCACGTGTGGCATTGATGAGTGAGCATGATCAGACCTATCCGAAACAGGCCTTACCGGATCCCTATTATGGCGAAGCGGATGGCTTTGAACGGGTGCTTGATCAGTGTGAGTCCAGCAGCCAGGCCTGGATTGAGATTTTTAAACAGAATTTACACAAGGTTTAAGCGATGCAGATTCAAACCCAGGTTCAACTTAAACCTTTTAATACTTTAAATTTAGAAGCGATTGCTTCGCACTATGCTCAGATTCAATCCACCGCTGATCTGCTAACTGCACTGGATTTTGCGGAACAGCAGCAACTCAATGTGCTGATCCTGTCAGGCGGCAGTAATATGTTGTTGCCGGAGCAGATTGATGCGCTAGTTCTGCATATGGATATTCAAGGCATTGAAATGCTGGATGCTGATGATCAGTCGCAACGTTTACGTGTAGGCGGCGGACAAGGCTGGCATGACTTCGTGCTCTGGACCACGGCACAAAGTTTATATGGCCTACAGAATCTAGCTTTAATTCCGGGTCGGGTCGGTGCATCGCCAGTACAGAATATTGGCGCTTATGGTGTCGAAGTCGGAGAATTCATCGATTCTGTTGAGGTCTATGACCGACAATTGAAACAGTTTGCTTCGATTCAGGCAGCAGATTGTCAGTTTGCCTACCGGCATAGTATTTTTAAAGATGATCCCAATCGTTATGTGATTACCCATGTGACTTTTAGATTACTTAAACAGCCAGATTTGAAACTGAATTATGGTGATCTGAAGACTGCGGTCGGTGATCAGCTCACAGCAGAAAACTTGCAGCAACAGGTCATCCAGATTCGCCAGAGTAAATTGCCTGATCCACAAGAATTTCCCAACGTGGGCAGCTTCTTTAAAAATCCGGTGGTTGATCAGGCGGTCTTTGACCAAATTGCTGTATCTTTCCCGAATTTACCCCATTACCAGCAAACGAATGCTCAAGTTAAACTGGCAGCAGGCTGGTTGATTGATCAGGCGGGCTGGAAGGGTAAACAGTTGGGGCCTGTTGGCATGTTTCATAAACAGGCGCTGGTGTTGGTGAATTATGGTCAGGCCTCTCTCACCGATGTCCGTAAAACGTATCGTGCAGTACAACAGTCAGTTTGGGAAAAATTTAGTCTAATGCTGGAGCCTGAACCTGTATTGTTCGATAAAAATGGCTTGATCCGTTCTCATCAGGAAGAGGAATAACATGAAAAACACCCATTGGATGGTACGTTTGCTACAAATTGTCACTGGACTGTTTGTGCTATGCGGCTGTCTACTGGTGTTGGTTTATACGCCTTTTTACTCAAAAATGATCGTCAAGGGCTTAAACCAGTTTGTCTCCTTAGAGCTAAATGAAGTCGCGGCCCAAAGCCAGAAAATGGCAGCATTAAGCGAGCATGAAAATCTAGAACCTGGATCTGATTTGTGGATAGCCCGTCAGGCATATTTAAAGGTCATGGAACAGGATATCCAGCAAAATAACTCGGCCAACCTGATGCTGATTCAGGTACGTTATAAAGCGCTGCAGCAAGTAATTGAAGAATATCAACGCGAGCAGCAAGATCAAAAAACAGAGCAAAGTCCACCTGCTCAGGTGCCGTTATTGTCCTCTCAGAAAGATGCAGAACCAGTCGATCCGACAGCAAATCTCCGGGAGTTGCTGGAGTGGGACAGTAGTGAAAACAAGGAACGCATTGAGCAATATATGGAGTTTCTGATGACGCATCCGCTGGAACAAGGGGAAGCCAGTTCGGTACAGGAAACTGATGGAGAGGAGATCCAGCAAGACTTGGCTTTACTGCAAGAGCAACAGCAGGCTAAACCCGCGAATCGCTCTCAGCCTTATGCGATTGTGGTATTGGGTGGTGGCTTAACTCTGGATGAACAAAGCAAAGAAATTGTAGTCAATAACTATACGCGACTACGTCTGGAAACCACGCTGGCAGTAGAGAAACATTATCAGTTGCCGATTGTTCTGAGTGGGGTCGAAGCGCCGTATATGCAGCGCTGGTTAAAAAATCATGGTGTCGATGCCAAATTACTGGAAGATCGCAGCATGAACACCTGTGAAAATACCCGTTTCAGTTCATTATTATTACAAAAGAAAGGTGGAGCGCCTACAGTGATTCTGATTACGGATCGTTATCATATGCCGCGTACCCGCCGTTTATTTGCGTTAAATGGCATACAAACCATTCCGGTAGAAGCACCGATGCCAACGCCATTGACACGGTGGCGTCCAAGTGCACAAAATTATGATCACAGTCGTCGTGCCAATTATGAAATGTTGGCGACCATGCGCGATATGTGGTTTGGATCCAGTGACTGTCGGGAGGTGCCATAATGTCTGATATCCCATTTTTAAATCCCATCATTCTGAAACAGCTGGATTTACCCATTCCGAGTCGGGATGTTACGCCTCAACTCTTGCCACCTTTAAACCTGAATCGTAGTGATGAACCGCCGATTGATCTGCAGTCCTATCGCAAGCTTTATGGTTTTGATTTACTGGACTGCAAACACTGGCAGGGCTATGTACAGATGCCTTTATTCAGGTTACATGTACAGGTGTTTGAGCCAAATCTGGAAAATACCCGCTTTGATAAGATTCAGGGAACTGCTTTTCTGTTGCATGGTTATCTGGAACATAGCGGTATTTATCAGCCCATTGTCAAAGAGCTTTTGGAGCAGGGCTTTAGCGTATTGACCTATGATCTGCCTGGACATGGTTTGAGTGATGGTTCACCTGCCAGCATCCAGAATTTTGATCATTATCAGCAGGTTTTACATGCTGTACATCGTTATGTGCAACATGCCTCACAATTACCGAAACCTTGGGTCGGCATTGGGCAGAGTACCGGCGGTGCGATCTGGATGCACCATTTACTGGAGTTTGCACAGCGTCGTGAAAATCCTTTTGTTGAACGAGTCTTATTGTTATCACCATTGATTCGCCCCGCTAAAACTGCTTGGTGGCATAATTCGGTCGGATTGGGCATTATTAGCCGAATCAAACGTGAAGTTCCCCGACATTTCAGACGCAATAACCATAATCCGGAGTTTTTGCGTTTTATCCGGCTTAAAGATCCATTACAACCGCGAATGATGGGCATGGACTGGATTCTGGCGATGTCACGCTGGATGCTGGAAATGGAAGCGCGTCCGGCTTGTCGTATTCCAGTCTGGCTGGCGCAGGGTGCACAGGATCAGACTGTCGACTGGCGTTATAATATCGAATTTATCCGGCGTAAATTCCGGCTCCAAACTTTGCTGATGCTAGAAGAAGGTTCGCATCAGTTAATCAATGAGCGTGCTGATATTCGTGCTGCACTCACGGGTTTGATTCCTGCCTTTTTACATGCACATGGCAGCAAAACTTATTATTGATAGATTGAAAATTGAATATTTAAAAAGGCATTTGAATTAAACGCCTTTTTTGATTTTAAATGCATCAAATTAAAATTTTTCTAATTGGGCCAAATTCCACATCCGGAAGTAGAAGTTCTCCTCATCTTTATTTTCACAGGACAATAATTCGCCTTCTTTCAGCCAGAAATGAATCTGCGCAAAGTTCTTTATTTCGTGATTATTCACGCGTTGTGCCAGATGATGCGCCTTAATAGCTGAAGGGTGTTTTAAACCTGCGGAAGCGATCAGTTCAGATAGGGCATGCAAGGTGTTTTTATGGAAATGAAACACCCGTTCTGCCTTGGTCGGCACATGTAAAGCTTTCTGACGATCTTTATCCTGGGTGGTGACTCCGACAGGGCACTGGTTGGTATGACAACTTTGTGCCTGAATACAGCCTACTGCAAACATAAAACCACGGGCAGAGTTCACCCAATCCGCACCAATGGCAAGCGTACTGGCAATATCGAATGCACTAATAATTTTACCACTTGCACCAATTTTGATCTTATCTCTCAATCCTGCACCAACCAGGGTATTGTGTATAAACAGTAAACCTTCTCTTAAAGGGGCGCCAACATAGTCAATTAATTCAATGGGTGCAGCTCCGGTTCCACCTTCAGAGCCATCAACCACAATAAAATCCGGATAAATCTGGGTATGTAACATGGCTTTGACCATGCTCATAAACTGCCACGGCTGGCCCAGACATAGCTTAAATCCGACCGGTTTTCCGTTGGAAAGTTCACGTAATTTTTGTATGAAATGCATCATTTCAATCGGTGTGCTAAATGCCGGATGACTCGAAGGTGAAACACAATCATGATCACGGCTGATGCCTCGAATTTGGGCAATTTCTTCCGAAATTTTACTTTTAGGTAAAATACCGCCGTGGCCAGGTTTTGCGCCTTGCGAAAGCTTGATTTCAATCATCTTCACTTGGGGTAATTTGGCTTGTGCAGCAAAACGTTCCGGATCAAATTGCCCATCTAAAGTACGGCAGCCAAAATAACCACTGCCAATTTCCCAGACCAGATCGCCGCCATATTCCAGATGGTAGGGGCTGATACTGCCTTCGCCTGTATCATGGAAAAAATCACCTTTTTTAGCGCCGAGATTAAGGGCTCGTATCGCATTGGCACTCATGCTGCCAAAGCTCATGGCTGAGATATTTAAAATAGAAGCTGAAAAGGGCTGGGTACATTGCTCATTCCCAATCAGGATACGAAAAGTCTGCGGATCGGCAACTTTACAAGGCGTGATGGAATGACTAACAAAGCGGTAATTATCTTCATAGACATTCAGGATCGAGCCGAAAGGTTTATCTGAATTTTCATTTTTCGCCCGCTGGTACACCAGACTGCGTTGCATACGGGAAAAAGGCAGTGCATCCCGGTCGGCTTCAATAAAATACTGACGAATCTCGGGACGAAATTCCTCAAAGATAAAGCGGAAATGTCCCATGATGGGGTAATTTTTCAGAATGGAATGCTTGTTTTGCAGTACATCATACAAACCCAGCAAACTCAGCAGAATACTCAGGATCCATAGGGTATTCACCAACGTTTGTGGAATAAAATAATAGATATAACGCGGTGAATAACCGATATGAAATGTAGTAAAAATCACTGCAATCAGAATGCAGGCAAACCAGACCGAATGGCGGGAAAAGAAAGTATTGAGCAGCTTGTGACGTACTAATTGAGCAGGGTTAGCCATTGTAAAATTAAGTCCCTATTTCTACTTCTATAGGGCTTTATGATGTGCAGAGCGAGGTATCTTATACAACCAGAGAATTGTTATTCGATTTTATAAACTTGCCGAAAATGCTATTAAGCCAGACAATGAATCGGCAGCGATTATAGATAAATTTTTCGAAAAAAGTACTATAGAAAAAATCTGCAAAAGACATGCATTCTATTTATTTCACAATTAAGACAGATGACTTTATAGTCGGTTTATTCACTACATAGGAGTCTTAAACTATGACCAAAAAATCCATTCGCTTTAATAATGCTGAGCTGGCTTGCTCATGTCTCAGTCATTTTTAAATATTGATGTTTCATCCAAGTTGCATTTCGGGGTATCAAAGAAAAGCAGCTTGGCACAGCGGCAGATCACCACAACAAGAACAAAAATATAAGCATAATTCTCCAGTCCCCAATTTGGGGATTTTTTTATTCTGGAATACCTAAAAGAATCTGGATGAAGCCTGTGTGGTTAAGGGTTTTCCTCATCCAGTTGAGCGACTGCATTGGCTACAATACTCGGTTCAATATGTTTAATCTTTTTACCAAAGCTGCGTAACCACCAGACCAGTTGGGAGGTAAATGGCACGGTAGCTGTGATCAGCGACATGCCATTGTCCATTTTTTCAATCTTCTGGTCTTTGCTGAGCTGGCTTTCCTCAAAGTAATGCGCATCCGATTCTGACATGCTGAGTTTAAGCGTGACATTTTCGGTAGGATGGTTAAAGTCCACCCGGAAGCCCAGCGCACCAGAATCAATATACTCATCAATATCGAAATTGACCGGATGCAAGGCGCGGGAATTTAGCACCACGGCCGATTTAAAGCGGTGCAGGGCAAAGGTCTGGATATCCGATTTGTCATGACGGGTACACACCAGATAAATGATTGATCCTTTTTGTACCAATGCCAGAGGATTGAGAATATAGGTTTTTTCTTCGCTGTTATGACCACGGCCCTGATACACACATTCCAGTTGTTTGTCCTGTAACAGGCCTTCATACACCGCTTGCTGCGCGGCCTTATCTACCACAGGTGGAATCAGCGGTTGGGTGGCCGGAACAATGCGTACGCGGTTAATCCATTGCCGGACATTGTTCTGGGAAGAAAGACTGCGTCGTGCCAGATCAAACCACGGATTCATTTCCTCGATCAGGCTCGGTGGCAGCAGATGTTTTAAATGTTCTTCGACCATCATGAAAGTGACCGCTTGCGAGCTGGTCATATGCGGCAAACTTTGCAGCGGCGCATCTGAACGCCAACGCCAGCCTTGCGGCGTGGTTTTACTGCTTTCAATTGGAAAGCGTTGCGCAATCTGATTCAGGTCACGCTGAATGGTACGTAGACTGATATCAATGCCTTCGCGATTCAGGATTTCCTGTAATTCACGTGTTCCCATCCATTTGCCGGTAGAAAGACGCGACAAAATTTGCCATTGGCGATACAGACTGTTTGAAGTTTCTTTTTCTTGTGCTGACATAATTTATTTTGCTGGCAATAAAGAAGAGGGGATTTAGGCTTAGCTTAACACAATAAAAAAACTCTCATTTTTTCGCAAGTCCCTCTGTGCAACATTTGTCCTACAATTCTAAAACAACTTGGTCGAAAATAGCATTGAGTTCATTGGGCATTTATTAGATTAATGGTAATTGAAATGCAGATGTCATGGCATGGATATTGCTTTGATTTAATTATAATAGATGATAATACGAGGGTTTGTATGCTTAAAGGAAATCAGGATACAAATGTGATTGAAACAATTGATAAATTTAGTTCCCAGAATATTGGAAAAAATTTTATAGACACTAAAACTACAGCGGTATCTACTACAACAAACCCACAACTTTTA
>CAUPZU010000030.1:0-31251 GCA_963516025.1 Acinetobacter lwoffii | reverse complement strand
CCAGTGCGTCTACCAATTTCGCCACGTCCCCAATGGCTGTGTATATTATAGAGATCATTTCCAGCTGACAAGCCGTTTATCATAAAAAAACACTCGTTTGATTAAATAAGAAACAATTCAAGTTTTATTGTATTTTTCTCATTCAATTTCAGTCATTAAGTAGTCTTTCACAGCTTGAAAATCGGCCAATCTATGCTGCTTCTGCTTACTTAACATTTCTTGTAATAAGCCTTGAAAAGCCTGTAAGTGCTGCGGTAACTCAACTTTCAGACGCTGACAATGCAAAAAGGCCCAATCCAGATAATCTGTCGCCTGTAAACGCTGACCACTCAACCACTCATAAAAAATAACACCCAAAGCATAAACTTCACTTTGTAGGCTCTTGGCTTGGCCTTGGAACAGTTCCGGCGCCATATAACGCGGTGTCGCATTCAGTTCATGCAGGTCATTCTGATGGAGTATTTGGACATGCTCAAAATCAAGCAGGCAGACCCTGCCCTGATTATTTACAAAATGTTCCTGCTTTAAATCGGCATGCAAATAACCCAATTCTTGCAGGCAGATTAAAGGCTCCACAGCTTGCAGCAAATGTTGCCGAATTTGCGTGATGGATTGCTGATGCGGCATGATCTGAAAATGCGCCGGCGCATCGACCAGAATTAAGGCCTGCTCAAATTGTTCATGATTGATCTTGAAAGGCTGTTGAATAATTTGATGTGGAAGGAAAAAATTTAGATCACCTGAGCTGGCATGAGCCTGATAAAAATCCAGCTCATGTTGCCAGCCTAGTTCAGCATGTGGAGATGATATTAAACTATCAGATCTATGCGATATCTGGGTTTTTAGCCAGAGCGCATTTCCCTTGGCATAATAAAGACGCCGACCAAAACCCAGACTACGGGCTTTGGTTCGTAGTTCAAAATCAGAAATATCGAGATGATCTAAATTAAGTCGTGGCAATGTATTCAGGTATTGGATTAAGTGTATGCTGATAATTTAGCAGCTCCAGACAATGCTGAATAGTTTTCCCGACCCGTTCCTGAGTCTCAATGAGGGAGATTTTTGGCCAAGTAGCCCGCTCCCCTTCACGCTGTAAAATTTTAAACAGATACGGCCGCGGATTTTGCAACATATAGCTATAGTGGCGTAGGCTATATTTACCGACAATATTCACATCACCATAATAACGCTGGTCAACTACACCATAGCCATGATCCAGTAGACGGCGTACAGGAGGCAAGCTACCGGCATGTTCCCGGGCGAAATCCATCATTCCTTTGGTAATCACCGCGCCCTGACGGCGAACAATTCGTTGTGGCCAGCTCAAAGTACCTTTACGGAAACGTGAAATATCATCCTGCATGAATGGCACGATATGCGGGTTGGTCTGACTGGCAATGGTATAATTGATATTATACAGGCGTGCCATTTTCTCCTGCGGAAAATCACTGCGCACGCTGCCATCCACCCAGCGGGTTGAACCCATATAAGGCGTATATTGACCATCATAGCGCTTACTGGTCAAACGAACCGGTGGAAACAGAACCGGCACCGCACAAGACGCCAGTACCGCACTCCAGACCAGCAAATCCGGAGAAGTATAGGCATTTAAAATGCGTGCATCCTGTCCAGCATCATAAGGCGCAACCGCAATATTGATATGCAGACCTGAGGTTTTAAGCGCTTCTTCGAAGGTCAGATCACCCAGATTTTCGACTAGAAATTTTTTCAGATATTTTACATCCGCCAGACCACCATTACCTTTCATCAATTCACTCATGGTGCGGAAATGAAAAGCCTCATGAAAGAAATTATGGCCTTTCAAAATATCAATATATTGCGAAGGTTTGGATACACCTAACATGGCGGTCATGATGGCACCCGCACTTGAACCGGACATTACCTTCGGCAACAAGTCCTGCTCCATTAAGGCTTTGCATACACCAGTATGAAACAGACCCAGCGTCGAACCACCGGAAAACATCAGGGCTGGCTGGCCATAGGCGCGCTGACAATGCTGAAAATATTCGATTTTTTCTTCCATACTGAGACAGGTACAGTCTATTGAAGCAATATAGGCTAAGCCTTGGCTGACTTCTTCGACATAATCTTCAATAATTCTTTTAGTGCCCACATAGGCTTCGGTAAACAGTAGAGGATGGGCAATGTTGGCAATATCGTAGCTCAGGCCTTCGCGCAAAATATACATCAGGTCACGGGTGCGCTTTTGTTGTCGATAGCGTCGTAATTTACCCAGACGATGTGCAATCACTTCTGCATCAAAGTAGGGTGAACTGTTATCAAATTTCCATTCCTGTGCACCTGATTCTTCATCTATTTTCAGGGCAATATATTTCCATTCCTCATAGGACTCAGCCTGTTGCAGCTGCTGCTTGAGCTTTTTAATACGATAGGCCTGATGTGGATTAATATCCTGAGTAAAATCTTTAAACAGCATCTGCCTTTTCCCTATATTTATTCTTGATACAGCTCGTACCCAGAGCCAGAAAATATGTACAAATTTTCTATCCTCTACAATAACGAAAATTCTCTACTTTAAGCAAATTATCATACTTTTCTGGCTTTGACTGTGAATTTTGCAATGGTACTATCTTAGCCATAATTTTAAATCTGTAATGTTAAATCATGGCGAAAATTGAGTTACCTGACCATATTTTAAATGCCCTTTCGACTGTTCTGCAGCAACTTCAGCAAAGTCTGCCCGAACTAAAACAAATTCCTGATTTTTCTGCTCATGCCTATAAATGGCAACATGGTGAACTCAAACCTATTCATCAGCTTAGACAGATGGAACTGGCCGATTTAAAAGGGATTGAGCGACAAAAAGAGAAAGTCATCCAGAACACGTTGCAGTTTTTAAACGGCTTACCTGCCAATGATGTCTTACTGACCGGTTCACGCGGTACGGGTAAATCCTCCATTGTTCGTGCCCTACTCACCGAGTATGCAGATCAAGGGTTACGATTAATTGAAATCGAACGGGATGATTTATCCGATCTGCCTCAAATTCAGCAACTCATTGCAGAGCGTCCAGAGAAGTTCATTGTCTACTGTGATGATCTGGCCTTTAATGCCGAAGATGAAAATTATCGCAGTTTAAAGAGTGTTCTGGATGGTTCTTTACAGTCCGGTTCCAGCAATTTTGTGATTTATGCGACCAGTAACCGTCGTCATTTATTACCCGAATTCATGCATGAAAATACGCCCGTTACCCGAGTTGATGTGCCGCAATATACTGAATTACATCCTCAGGAAGCGATTGAAGAAAAAATTTCACTGTCTGACCGCTTTGGTTTATGGCTGTCTTTCTATCCAATGGATCAGAACCTGTATTTGGAAATTGTCGAACATTACCTCAAAAAGGCAGGCATGGAACTCACGCCAGAAACCCGTGCTGAAGCCCTACGCTGGTGTCAGGCACGCGGTCAACGTTCAGGACGTGCTGCCTATCAGTTTTCCAAGCACTGGATTGGTTCAACCCAACTAAATGCCTCTTAACAACTTAAAAGCGACCGGCTCAGGTCGCTTTTTTCATATAAATCATTTATATAATGATGATACTCAAAAGAAAATTAAAATTATGGATGTCGGCGCAGTTCTCATTCAACTTAAGCCCTTACACATGCAGCAAGTTCATGACTGGCAGCGTACTTTGAAAGCACGTCAAGACGAAGTAATTGAAACGCTTAAGGCTGAACAGGTTCATGTCGAGTCCTGGTTTTATCTGCAACTTCATGGTCAGGACTATTTGATTGCATATATGCGTGCCGACAATATTCAAAAAGCGCAAAATATTGCAAAACTCAGTACTTTCCCAATTGACCAAGTGCATAAACAGTTTAAAACTTCATGGCAAGCGGTTTATCCCGCCGAATTGTTATTGGATGCTACAGTTACCTGATTTATTAGCACGGCTATTCAAAATAGTTTTGTAATAAAGACTTCTCCCCAATCAATAATAAAAAAAGCCCTGGAAATACAGGGCTTTTTTGACATCTCGAATTATTGTTTATCACCGATAATGGTAGACCATAGCAGGTCATCAATTTCACTGCCATTGAAATAAACAGTAGCCTTCAATGATTCAGGCTGGTTCTGTTTGACCTCAATTACCTGATCATCGCTGTCCTTAATTCTAAGCACGCCCTCTTTTGGCAAATGCTTATAGTTATTTAATACGGTTTCATCCATTTTAAATGGTGTCGTGGTATTAAAATCAAAACTGTAACGATAATCTGCCAGATCAGGCTGACCGATAATCGTACCACGACTGGTTAAGGTACGAATCCCATTACTGCCACTGCCATAATCATCGACCAAGCTGTAATTATAATTACGCACCTGCAGATATTCTTTGCTCTTTGTATCAAACGCGATTCCAGAAGTACCTGCCTGACCGGTCTCGGCGATACGCTGGAATTCCAACTGATCGATTTGATAAGATTCGGATTGCCCCATGTTATTTTTGGTTTTACGATGCACAATTGTGCCAGAAATCAGGTAGTCGTCCTTGAGATTAAAATCTACATTTGAACCATAACGGACATTGCTAAAGTTTAAAGTCGTCGTGTCACCATTCACCGTCTGAGTAATGGTTGAGCCTTTACGATAAGTCTTGTCCAGAATAATACAGTTATTTTTATCCGTTTTTAATTTCAGGGTTTTGACCGAACCAGTGGTATTGACTTCCGAACAGATCAGATTTGGATATTTAATACTATTGATGCCCAGATTATAAATTTTGATGATACGTGCAGTACGCCCATAAGGATAATCTGCAAATACTTCTCCAATCATGTGACCTAGAGCAACGTTATAGTCGGTATCATTACTGGTATTTCCGGAAATTTTATCTCGAATTTTGTCTACAATGTCCTGATCTTCAAGCAGGACAAATTCCTCTGAAAGCTCAGAGGAAATACTTTCTTTCGGAACATTTGGAGGTGTAGTGACAGTAGGACTGTCTGAGCTACTTCCCCCACCACTACAGGCACTCATTAAACCCGAGACAAGAGCGAGTCCAAAGATAGAAATCTGCTTTTTTATAAAATTTATTCCCTAAAATTTCTTTGCATTTTTATTTGGTGATCACTAAAGATTGGCCATCTCGAAACTGAACAGCTCAAATGCTATTTCTGCCGGTAATGTTTTTTCTTGGCAACCAGTTTTATCCTTAGATAGCGCTTTATTTTTAAACAAAGAAATTTTTGGTTCTGTAATTTTAATGTATATTTCAAACAACAATTATCATAAGAAATGAAGTGCTTATTTGAAGCTCGCTCCTTACCAGAGTCACTTTTCAACACGATTAAAGCGCATTTAATTAGGTCAATTTACTTTGCAACAAAGCTTATAAAATTTGTAATGGTTAAGTTAAAGATGGATTGAATTTTCTTTTTATGGAGAATCATGCTCAACTTCTACACATAGGTATGAAGGAGAATATTAAAAGATAGGATGACTTTAGAACATAGAAAATGATCATTTTTATAATATGAAATACTTAATTATTTACAGAAGATTTAAAGCGTCAATTATTTTAGATTGGTCACAGATTCACTGGATTTTTTCCGACGCTTATACTCAAACATGTTCTGATCCGCTTGTGCGAGTGCTGCAAATAGACCCTGACTCGGATGACGCATCGCCATACCGATCGCTGCGCCAATGTTTGCTGCTGCAAAAGCATTAATGAAACGTTCAACTAAACTTTCAGCACCGGTTTCGTCATTTTCCACGCTAAGAATCACAAACTCATCACCACCCAAACGAGCAACAATATCATTCATCCGTACATTATCTTGTAATACTTGAGCCGCATTTTGAATCAGCTTATCACCTTCATCATGACCCAAACTATCATTCACCTTTTTTAGGTCATTCAGGTCAATAAATAATACAGCGGCGGGATGACCATATTGCTTGCAACGCTCTTCTTCAGCTCGCAACAGTTTTTCCCAGGCACGGCGATTATAGAGCCCGGTCAATTCATCTTTACTGGCTTCTTCCTGCAATAATTCATGTTGACGTACCTGCTCACTTTGACGCAATTCTGCCTGCAAGATCGAACTGAGCAATTGTCCCAATAACTCGACCAGTTGCATATCTTGCAAAATAGCTTCCGATTTGGTTTCTGGATCAATCGCACAGAGTGTTCCAAACAAACTGCCATCTTCTTTAAGGAGTGGCTGACCAATATAAGATTTTATACAGGCCTGCTGATTAATCGGCGCTGTGGCGTATAAAGGAATTTCTTCAGAGCGGGGTGCAATTCTCGGGGCCTTACCTACGACCATATGAGAACAAAAAGAATCAGCCCACTGAAACACCTGGCCGGGTCGTATATCATAACCATGGTCTTCACTTTGCAGTACAATCCAGTCTTGGCCTTCTACCCGGGTGATCATCCATAAATCAAAGCCAAAATGCTGATGCAGAAACTTTAACACTGCCTCTCCAGCATCCTGAAAACTTTTGAAATTTATATTTTCCATTCGAGATTGCCTCTGCTGCAAACCTGTAAAAATATGCATGATATCAACTTAAGCTATTAAACTATTTTTCCAGTTTCAATAGAATATAAGAGTTCTAAATACAGCTATAAAACTATATATTTACAACATACCGTTGCTATAAGTTTTCATTTAAAAATTCACAATAAAAAAGAGGCCTAAGCCTCTTTTCTTCAAGCCTGAAATCTATGCCTCTGTCGGATTAGTCAGTTCCGTCATTGGCCAGCGCGGTGTGGTGGTCACCGCCAAGCCATCATGCTGCCCTGCTTTGAGACGCTGATAACCCGCAAAAGCAATCATGGCACCATTGTCTGTACAGAGTGCAGGTTCAGCATAATAAACAGATGCACGGATCTTGGCTAAATCTACTTCTAAACGCTCACGTAAACGCTTGTTGGCACTGACACCGCCCGCAATCACCAGACGTTTAAGACCTGTTTGCTTCAGTGCTTTCACCGACTTTTTCACCAAAGTATCAACAATGGCTTCCTGAAAACTGGCAGCGATATCGGCATCACGATTTTCATCACCCAGTTTTTTCATCTGTACAGAAACAGCCGTTTTTAGACCACTGAATGAAAATTCTAGGCCTTGATGCAGCATTGGACGCGGGAATGCAAAGGCATTCGGGTCACCCTGCTCCGCCAGTTTGGAGATATTTGGACCACCTGGATACGGCAGACCCATCATCTTCGCGACTTTATCAAAGGCTTCGCCTGCCGCATCATCAATAGATTCACCCAAGAGTTCATACTGGCCAATGCCATAAGCTGCCATAAGTTGTGAATGCCCACCTGATACCAACAATGCAACAAATGGAAACTCAGGTGGAGTTTCTGACAACAAAGGTGCCAGCATATGACCTTCCATATGATGCACACCAATTGCGGGTTTATTCAATGCAAAGGCCAAAGTACGACCAAACAATGCACCTGTCATGAGTGCACCCATCAGACCCGGTCCGCGCGTATAAGCCACTGCATCAATTTCTGATTTTTTCACGCCGCTCTGTTCAAGCAGCTCATTGATGAGTGGAATCAGTTTACGCACATGATCACGTGACGCCAGCTCTGGAACTACACCGCCATATTCTGCATGCAGTTTAATCTGGCTATAAAGCACCTGTCCGCGCAAACCCAACTCGCTGTCATACAGCGCAAGTCCTGTTTCATCACACGACGTTTCCAAGCCTAAAACGATCATTAAACTGCCTATAACCTGTATCAATTCTATTGCAGCAACTATTATAGACTTGTGGTATGAGATGTAAATGAGTAAAATACTGACCTTCACTTGTGATTGAGGGCAATTCAGCCCGAGATCTTACCCTAACTGATATGAGGATTCTTCATGCCACAAGTTAAATTGAAAGAAGGCGAACCAGTAGACGTAGCTATCCGTCGTTTCAAACGTTCATGCGAAAAAGCGGGTGTTCTTGCTGACGTACGTAAGCGTGAATTCTACGAGAAACCAACTCAAGAACGTAAGCGCAAAAAAGCTGCTGCTGTTAAACGCTACCAAAAGAAATTGGCGCGTGAATCAGTACGTACGACTCGCCTTTACTAAGATTAATTTGTGATTGATTGCCTGGAATAAATAATGACGACTTTAAAAGACCAAATCACGGATGTCTTGAAAGCAACAATGCGTGCCAAAGAAATGTCCAAGCTGACGGTCATTCGTAGTCTACAGGCAGCAATTAAGCAAATCGAAGTCGATGAGCGCAAAGAACTTGACGACGCTCAGGTTCTTGCGGTCATTGAAAAACAAATTAAACAACGTAAAGAATCGGTTAAAGCCTTTGCAGGCGCTGGCCGAGATGATTTAGCTAGTAAGGAACAAGCCGAAATTGAGATTTTGTCTCAGTTTCTACCAGAAGCTATGACTGAGGAAGAACTTGATTCCATGATTGCGCAAGCTATTGCAGCGCAACAAGCTACTAGCATGAAAGATATGGGTAAGGTGATGAATTCTCTGCGTCCGCTCATAGCCGGGCGCGCCGATCCTGCACAAGTTTCCGCCAAAATCAAAGCGCAACTTGCTTAATCCATACTCTCTAGCATTTTCTCTTTAACGTTGAACTGCCTTTAATCAAAGACAGTTCCTGACGTATTCTCATTGCAAATTACAATCGACCTGATAACGCTTAAGTAATTGCATCTCTTTCGACGATTTCACTTCTACAATTACATCCCGTTTACTCATATTTTGAAACTGACGATCCAGATAAGGACGATTCTGGTCAGCGGCCTGATATAAACGATCAACATAACGTCCTACAATTCCACAAAATTTTGCATTCTGCTCAGGACTAAATCCCTGTTGCTGCGGATTTAAACCACTTAAAAACTGACGCGATTCCTTTTTATAATCCGCATTAATTCGTTCTATTGCTTCTACATATTCAACTGCACTCGCAGCAAAAACCCCATAACTCCACCCCAGTAGACACACGCCCAATAGTATTTTTTTCATATTATGCTTCAGTTTAATTCACGCTGATCTTTCAAAAATATTGTAGCCTGATTGAATATATTCTTGCTATATCATCCTGATACAAAAACTTAAAACCCAGTTCAGCTTTAAATCTTATATTGATGTGCCTGCTGCATCTGCTTCAGACGCTGGCGAATGGTGGACGATAAAGATTGATTATTCTTTACGCTACGCTGTGCATGTAATAATGATTTGATGGCAGTTTCTTCATATCCTGACCAATATTCTACTTCTGCACGATAGCGCAGCACATTAGCAGCCTTAATCGGCGAATCTGGCTCTGCATTGGCAGCCAGTTGCATTAGTCGCCAGCCACTGACATCCCGTGAATTGGCATTTAGAAATCGCTGCACTAAAACTTTTGCTTTATCGGGTTGCTTGGCGCGAATCAGCACTTCTGCATATTTATAATTGAGCGCTCGATTTTCCGGCATGATCCGCGCTGCTGACGCTACACTTTCCAAAGCTGCATCAAGCTGGTTCTGAGCTAAATAAATATCAGTCTGGAATAAAACCTGTAAAGGATGCATCTGGTTATGCTTTTTTGCTCGATCTAAAGTGGCCTGCGCGGCCTGGAAATCACTTTGCTGTATTCGATAGGCAGTTAAGGCAAGCTGGCCTGCAAAATTATTTTGCTGGTCCATCAGGATAAGCTGCTCTGCATTGGTCTGACCAGACAATACCCTGCTATACCACTTGATAATGTCAAAGTCTTGGTCATTGAGACTGCGTTTCACCGCAGGAAGCTGGTTGGCACGTAAACGTGCTTCACTCATACGCTCGGTGGTGAGTGGATGAGTGAACCAGAAATCCGGCAGAAAGCTTAAGCGGCTGGTCGAGCGATGCATGACCTCAAAGAAATCTGCCATACTATGCGGGTTATAACCGGAACGATACATATATTGCATACCAATCCGGTCTGCCTCACGCTCCTGATTACGGCTATAGGTAAGCTGTTTATCCAGAAGTGCTGCCTGTGAACCCATCATGACCGCTGTGCCGACATCACCATCTGCCTGAGAAGCGACCAAAGCACCGACAAGAATTCCGGCTAACGCCAGTAAACCTTGCCCTTTAAAGGCATCCTGAGAGCGACTGTAATGACGTTGTGTGACATGTGCAATTTCATGTGCCATGACTCCTGCCACTTCATCCATGTTTCGGGCTGAATTAATCAGACCAGCATTAAGTGCAAAAAGACCACCTGGTACAGCAAAGGCATTAATTTGCGGGTCATTAATAACCAGCAAACCGATCGGCTGTTGCAATTGAGTCTGACTCAGGATATGAGAAAATACTGAAAGCAGCTGATCTTCAAGCCATGGATTTTGCAGGACCGGCATTTGTTTATGCACTTCACGATAGACTTTTTCACCGATCATTTTTTCTTTTTGTTGATCGAGTAAGCCGACGCCTGTACCAATATCAGGCACAGAAAATTGTACATTTGCTTGATTAAAATCATGGTTAGAGCTGTGCCCTGCCATCATACACAAACTTAAGCTACACGCCAGCGCCAATCGTTTCAATGAAAAATCTCTAATCCTGCCAATCTAATCTGTCTTGAATATAGCATTGAACAATGAGCAGAGACGCAAGAAAATGTTATTTTTTAATACCATTTAAACGACGAATCAGATGCATTTTAAAATTTCGGATTGACCACATAACGGGGCACTCGTCCTTCCAAGGCATCAACAAGATTCTGATAAGCCAGTTCTGCCATTTTTTTACGGGTTGCTGCAGTGGCCGAACCCACATGTGGCAATGTAACCACATTGTCCAACTGGAATAATTCCGATTCTTTTAATGGCTCTTTCTGATACACATCCAGACCGGCAGCAAAAATCTGCTTGGCTTTTAAAGCTTCAACTAATGCCTGTTCATCAATGACCGAGCCACGTGAAATATTGACCAATACCGCATGAGGTTGCATTTTCGTCAATTCCGCTGCTGCAATCAGGGCTTTGGAATCCGTATTCAAATCTACTGCAACGACCACAAAGTCAGAACGCTGTAACAGCTCATCAAGCTGGCAATATTGCGCATTCAACCCTTGAGCGAGTTCTGGTTTTTCCCGGCGATTATGATACAGAATATTCATATTAAAACCGTAAAAACCACGACGTGCGATTGCTGCTCCAATATGACCGAGACCAATAATTCCCAGGGTTTTTCCAAAAATATCCATGCCAAATTGTGCTTCGCCCACGGTACGCTGCCATTGTCCCTGCTTGGTCCATTGATCCAGATAAGCCACTTTGCGTGCCGCTGACATCAGTAAAGTAAAAGCCAGGTCAGCAGTGGTTTCAGTCAGCACATGCGGCGTATGACTGAGATAAATTTTCTTTTCATTTAAATAATCCAGTTCATAGTTGTCATAACCGACACTGACACTGGAGATAATTTTTAATCGGGTGGCACTGGCCAGATTATCGCGATTCAGCAAACGCCCTGCGCCAATCATGCCATCAGCATCCTGAACCTGCTGCAAAAGCTGTTGATTCACATCGCCTAGCTTGGGTTGTATATAACTAACCTGATAATTTTGTTCGAGCTTATTTTGAATATCAGCATCAATTTGACTAAATACAACCACTTTTTGTTTCATCTATTTTTATTCCACAGCAAGATTATTCCAGACTGGCGGTCCTATTTTGCATAAACTGCCATAAACGTTTTTTTAGAATTGGTTGATCCAGCATTTCTTGTAAAGATGCCAACTGGATCATTTTCGTATTTGATATATGCGCTACAGGCCCGAGGAAAATAATATTTTTCTCTGCACTCATTCCATCCAGAAAACCCTGAATATAGGATTCTACACCACGTCCATCCTGAACATTGGCCCAGGGAAATGGCCAGTTCAGCTCATGAAACTCACCTGGGACTGCACGCTGGATATTGCCCCATAAATTCTGGGTGTCTTCGGTCATTGCAGTTGCATCAATCACGATACTGCAATGTGCCAGACTTAAAGCCTGCAAACTGAATGGCGGGATTTGTACGATTTCACGCTGTTCCTGAACAGGTGCAATGTGAGTCGGTGCCGCAGGTGGTGTATCAACCTTAAGCGTAACAATTGGCTCTGGCTCAGGAATCGGTAGATCAGCCAACGCCTCTACGGAAGCAGGCTGTGGTAAGACGATATCGGTGTGAAATTCAGGTGCAGCCTGATCACGCCAGATCGAAACCTGGTGCGGCTGACATGCGCTGTCCCTAGGAATCCAGAGATCGATTCCTAATGTTGCCAGTATGTCACGCTGATGCCCAATCATCTTTTCATCATCACCAATTTCAGGCTGAACATTTTAGCCGGATTGCCTGTGCTTTGCCGAACTTTTTCAGCTTTTCTTTTTTATCCTGATGGATTCTAGTACAAAGTTTAGCTGTCTGCTAAAAACCGTGCTTTTAATACACAATTAAACCATTCCTGCTGTTATAACAGATTCCGGCTAAAGCTGCGCGTTCTCATTTATTTTCTACAGAATGGTTAAACTGTTCTTCTTTAACATTTGCTGAACGACCTGTTCTGCCTCAAAACCCAAGCGCCAATACAACAGCTCTATCACGTCCAACTCATCCTGTGTCACGATACGATCACTCCACAAACAGGCCTCTGCAATACCTAAAATACTGAGGCGATCACGCAATAACAGCCCCGCAATATCATTCAGGATTTCTGCTAGATCAATCGGCTCATCAGAAATTTCATTATATAAGTCCAGTTCCTGAGCGGTCAGAATCCGGTTTAAAATCCGCTCCCGCACCTCAAGCTGGTTGCCGCTATTAATCTGCTGTACATGCAGCAAGGCGTCGATCAAACGTACAATCTGTGGCTTGACCTCATCGAGTGCTGTAGGCGTATGTGCAGGAAGCAAATTCAGTTCGTATTTCACACATTCCAGTAATAATGCATCCAACAGGCCAATTTCGCCATCTTCCTGAATAATCCGTGCCAGCTTCATCAAAAACTGGCGTGCAACAGTTGTCGGCATGCCACCAATATTGTTACAAGCTTGCTGGAAAATCGAGATATGCACCCGCCCGTCCAGATTGAGCAATGAATCTACAATGGCACGGCTAACTTCAGCCTCAGTCGGAATAAATTCACGATATTGACGGATCATTAAAATGGCGACCATCACTTCACGAGAACCAGTTGCGGTTTGTAATGCACGCTCAATCAGTTCCGGACGTGCCATCTTGAGCCGAAGTTCCGGATTCAGTGGTTTGATCGCATCTTTAATCGCAAAACTGATCGGAGACAGCCGCAATAATGGCAAAGGCTGTGGCGAGCTCCAGCTCATTGCAGTTTCAGGCACCACTTCTTCTAAAGAACGGAACAAACTAAACAAAGGCTGATTTTTGAGTTTTTTCAGATTCTCAAGCTGTAAGTCCTGAATCAAGGCAGGATTTAATTCATAAATCCGCTGATTGATATTGGGATGAATATTCAGCCAGTTTTGTGGGCTCAAGGAATTGGCAAAGCACATATGTGAAATGGATTCAGCATATTCACTATAAATCTGGGAGCCAGAATGATGCACATGGATTCTGAGTAAAGTCTGGATATTGGCATCATTTTGAATCAGGCGACGGGTCTTCCGATCATTTTTATAGGTTCGACCACCCAGTGAAATATATTTAATAAAACGGGAAATCAAAACACCCAAACTACCAATCAGCCAGATCACCGCACCGACTGCAACATAGAAAGTTTCAAACTTGTTTTCACGGGGACTACCCGCTCGATAAAAACCGGACTTGGCAATCTTACTGCCACACTGACTAAACGTGGTTAGACTGCTATACAGAATTTTCAAACGGGTATTTTCTGCAGCTTCACCAGAGAGGATTTTATTGAATTCATGGCTGAGCAAGCCATACAGCTCGACTTTATCCAGTGTTTGTATCGCACCCCAAGTTAGGATAATTGCGGTATCCCGCGGACTAAAACCCGCCGTCAGCGCATTGACACCGACTTCATCGGGCAGCACATATACTGCAGGAACATCAATCAGAAAAGTCTCTGCCAACTGTTGGTTAATGTGCAATGCAGCACTTTCTTCGGGAATACCGTCCATCGGACTCAACCGACGCGCACCCAACTGCTTCGCCAGTGAATAACCACCATTCCGAAAAATATAAAACTCGTAGATGACCGAGATCATCATGGCACATAACAGCAAAGCAATCAGATAAGGACTCAGCACATGCCAGAAGATTGACTGGCTAGGATCAGTATAAAAGACAAAGAGACCAACAACGGTATTAATAATAAAAATAGTCAACAGAATTGCAATCAGGCAAAAACTTACAGGTAGTACTATATTTTTGTTTTTTATAAAATCGTATCCTACGTTTCGCAATGCAGAACCCTAAAATGATAATTTTCAATGGGCTCATCATAAAACAAAAAAGCGGGAAATTCCCGCTTTTTCATGATGATTTTAACTACTTAGACTTCGCGTACACCAGTCAAATCCACTGAGGCTGCATCAATATTGACATCAATATAATTGCTTTCTTTCATGGCACTGTCACTACGTTTTTGCTGAAGATCATCCAGATATTGCGCATCAATACCGCCCGAAACATAGATGCCATCAAAGACTGAACAATCAAAGTCTTTGACATCCGGTACTTTGGTGGTTCTTACCGCATCTTTCAAATCTTCCAGATCTTGGAAAATCAGACGGTCAGCACCAATAATTTCACGGATTTCTTCTACGCTACGTTCCGATGCAATCAGCTCAGATTTCGCCGGCATATCAATACCGTAAACGTTTGGATATTTCACCATCGGTGCTGCAGACGCAAAGAATACTTTTTTCGCGCCAGAATCACGAGCCATCTGGATAATTTCATTACAGGTCGTACCACGGACAATCGAGTCATCCACCAACAGTACGTTTTTACCTTTAAACTCAAGCTCAACCGGGTTGAGTTTCTGACGTACCGATTTTTTACGCAGCTGCTGTCCCGGCATAATAAAGGTTCGGCCGATATAGCGGTTTTTCATGAAACCTTCACGGAATTTCACACCCAGCATATTGGCAAGTTCTAGCGCTGAAGTACGTGAAGTATCCGGAATCGGAATCACCACATCAATATCATGCTCTTCACCCCACTCACGCAGAATTTTTTGCGCCAGTTTCTCACCCATTTTTAAACGTGCTTTATACACCGAGATTCCATCAATAATGGCATCTGGACGGGCAAAATAAACGTATTCAAAAATACAAGGACGATATTCGGCATTTACGGCACATTGCTTGGTAAAGAAATTACCTTCTAAATCAATAAATACCGCTTCACCTGGCAGAATATCACGCTCAACTTTAAAGCCCAGCGCAGTAATCGCAACAGATTCAGAAGCAATAATATATTCCATACCCTGTTCAGTTTCACGTGAACCGTAGATCAATGGACGAATACCATTTGGATCACGGAAGCCCACCAGACCCTGACCGGTAATCATCGCCACCACGCCATAAGCACCTTTGCAACGCTCATGCACACGTGTTACCGCATGGAAAATATCTTCCGACGTTGGCACCAGTTTGCCATGTTTTTGCAGTTCATGCGCAAACACGTTTAACAGGACTTCTGAATCAGAATCAGTGTTCATATGACGCAAGTCAGTTTTGAACAGGTCATCATGAATTTCTTCGGCATTGGTCAGGTTACCATTATGTGCCAAGGTAATCCCGTACGGTGAGTTCACATAAAACGGCTGTGCTTCAGCACTGCTCGATGAACCGGCTGTTGGATAACGCACATGACCAATACCGTAATTTCCTTTCAAAGCACGCATATGACGAGTATGGAATACATCACGCACCATACCATTGTCTTTGCGCAGGAATAAACGTCCTTCATCACATGTCACGATCCCAGCTGCATCTTGTCCACGATGTTGTAACATCGTTAATGCATCAAACAACATTTGGTTAACGGGTGATTTACCAGCTATACCAACTACTCCACACATAGCAACCTCGCAGACAAGCTAGGATTAATAAAAAGGATTATTTGTAGACTCATCTGCAGCTCCAGACTTGGACGATGTTTCAGATGATGAAGCTGAAGGTTTCGATGTCCCTTCAGGCTTGATATGTTGTAGTGCGCCATTCGCGGCTTCTTTCGACATTTGAGTCGCCCAAGGTGCATAAGGCAATAAGGCTTGAATAAACTTGGACTGTTTCCAGTGAGGTGAGCTTTCTACCCACGGGCCAATTCCCTGCATGGTAATCAGAACAATCAGCAAACCTTTCAGGCTACCAAAGACACCACCCGCCAGACGGTTGAGAGGGCCCAGTTTAAGACTCTTTAAAATACGGTTCAACAGTGCAGTAACGATCCAGGTCAGAACTACAATCAGCAGGACGATAAAAGCGAAGGCCGCAATCTTTTGTACGACTGGATCTGTACTCAGAGCAACCATAGACGGCGCAAGTAGCGTTGAATATTTTGCCGCAACAATCAGGGCAAAGATCCATCCCACTAAGTTCGCAAAGGCTTTAATAAATCCTTGACGCAAACCGTTGAGCCCTCCAATGAGCAAGATAATCAGTAGAAAGATATCAATGGCATTCATAGGATTTAAAGTGCGTCTACACAATCTTTTACAAGTTTAGGTCCAGTATAGATGAGGCCACTATAAACTTGTACAAGGCTGGCGCCTGCCTGTTTCTTGGCAGCAGCATCTGCACCTGAAAGAATACCACCCACACCAATCAATGGAATTTGTCCTTTTAATACCGCAGCAAATGCAGCCAGACATGCGGTACTTTTCTCAAATACTGGCGCGCCAGACAAACCGCCTGCTTCCTCTGCATGCTCCAGACCCTCTACACCTTCACGTGACAGTGTGGTATTGGTCACGATCAGGCCATCAATCTTGAATTGCAATAACTGTTTGGCAATAAAGGCAATATCACTGTTATCCAGATCAGGCGCCACTTTCAGTACCAAAGGTACATAATGCTGGTATTCCTGAGCCAATTCAAGCTGACGTTTCTTCAATGTTTCCAGCAGTTCGGTGAGTGCATCACCACTTTGCAGGCTGCGCAGGTTTTTGGTATTGGGAGAAGAAATATTGACGGTAATATAAGAAGCATAATTATAGACTTTTTCTAAACAGATGAGGTAATCATCTACTGCTTTTTCTACCGGAGTATCAGCGTTTTTACCGATATTAATACCGAGAATGCCTTTAAATTTGGCCGCTTTGACATTTTCAACCAGCTGATCCACGCCATCATTGTTAAAGCCCATACGGTTAATAATGGCTTTGACCTGTGGCAAACGAAATAAACGCGGATGAGGATTGCCGGCTTGCGGTCTCGGGGTAATGGTACCAATTTCAATAAAACCAAAACCTTGACCGGCAAGGGCGTCAATATAGGCACCATTTTTGTCCAAACCTGCCGCAAGACCTACCGGATTGGGAAATTCGATTCCCATACAGGTCACAGGTTTCGCAGCAACATTTTGACGCATCAAGCCCATTTTATGGGATGATTTCAATAGTGATAATGTCAGCTCATGTGCACGCTCTGGTGCTAAAGAAAACAACAAAGGGCGGGCTAGAGAATACAACATATCCAGAAAAGTCTACTGCTTTTTAAGTCGGCATATTATAGGCATAGGCTGACAAAAAAACCATGCTTTGCAAATCTTTATTTTTACCGTTTATTGTATGGTCGCCGTTAATTTAATCTGTCCTGCCTCATTATTTAGTTCCATTTTCTCGATACTTAGCCCCATTTGTGCCAGCTGAGTCAGGAAATTTGCCAGTACTGCATAATTTTCATGCATGACCGCCAATTGAATTTTTCCTTCCATTTGCTGGGAAGCCACCGACAATCCTTGCTGCTGTGCGACTCGCTGTACTTTCTCCGCTGCATCCAGTTGGGTGTCCCCAGCCGGTTTCATGGTTACTGCATTACTTTGCATCCAGACAATGGTATCTTTCAGCTGATTTAAGCGTTTTTGCTGGGTATCTGCCGCCTGATGCATATACCAGAGTGCAGAACCGACTGCCGCCACAATCACAAAAACAGTGGTAAAAATCACCATTACCCGTTCACGTACCGACAAGCTGTCCAGATAATCACTCAGTTTTTCAAAAGACTGATCCATACGATTTTGTAGCGCTTCAATGCCTTTCATTATTGAATCCTCACCAGTCCGATCGCAGCTGTTCCGCTGGCCTGAATATTCCCCAGCTCCACCTTAAAGCCTTGCTGGCTTAATTGTGTGGTCAGTGCATTTAACGTTTCTGATGAATTGGCCTTAAGCTCCATACTTAACACAGAAGCATCATAATTCACCCGTTGTGCCACAATCTGATTTTGCATCAAGACTGGCCCCACCCGACTAATCAGCTGCAATGCATGCGTATCTGCAATCTGGCTTTGACGCAACTGCCCTTCAAACTGACTTTTGATATTCTGCTCAGTGACCGGATAATTTTGTCCAAACCAGTATTTAAACTGGTCGATGGCTTGCGCGGCGGTCTGATTCGCCACTTTCTTATATTGATACCAGCGCACAGCATCATAACTAAACTGCAATACTAAAATACCCAGAAAAACCGCCGCGCAGGCTTTCCAGTAGCCGGAAATAGCGCCATTGGATTTTGCTTTAGGCAAGACATTAAACGGATGCTGTTTCGGTTTTTTCAGTACAGGAATTCCATATTGGAAAGACTCCAGTTGCTCCTGAGTGACCAGTGCTTCAAGACTACTCAACTGCTCCTGATTCAGATTGCTCACCTTATAGCTGAGATCCTTGGGCTGATAATCCAGATAAAGGCTTAGATCATCCAGCGACTGGCCGATATATTCCGACTCGCGCACCAGCAAACGTCCACCGATTTGCGCAATCACACGCTGATTGGCATCAGGAACCGGCAGCACCAAAAAGTCCGGTAACAAAGCTGCCAGCTTGACTGGGATCAGGCTTAAAGCATATTGCAAGGTCTCAAGCGTAGAATTCGCAATCCCCATAATGCTGATCTGATCCGGCTGCTGAAAATGATGCAGCACTTTCATGGCATCTACCGGCAGCACCACGTATTCTTCGAGCAAATATTTGATGCCATCATTGCCCATTTTCTTATATTGGCTCTTAGGCAAGGTCTGCTGCAAAATTTGCACATGACGGCTCGGAAAAAACACCACCGCCTCTTCGCCATGATGAGCCTGTATATCCTGAATCAGCTGCTCAAGTGTGGCTGCAGTGTTCCAGAATTCCCCAGTTGACCATTGCCAAACCCCATTGGCTTCAGGCATCCATAAATACAACATCGATTGTGTTCTGCCGTTTTAATAAATTTTTTATAGTGTAGGAATAAAGCTTTTTATCTGTGTGGATAAGCCAGGGGCAATCACCGCCTGATCATAAATACGTGCTTCTGCCAATGCATAGGGATGAAAAGATTCAGCCAGCAGAATGGAAGACATATGTGCCACCACATTCATATGACACACTACTGCAATCGACTCATAAGGCAGTTGCGACAACCATTCCACTGCGACCTTAGCATCATCATCCGGTTTGATCGTATTACAGATCACCACCGGCACATCTTTAAAATAATGCTGCAAATGTGCCAGAGTTTCCTGCGCACGCAATAACGGACTGACCACAAAGACTTCAGGCTTAATCAGATCCTTTAAGAACTGTGAAGTCTGCTCAGCCTGTTGATGACCACGCTCCGTTAAAGGTCGCTTGGTGTCATTACCATTGACCGGTGGTGCGGCCTCGCCATGTCGAACTAAAGTCAGTTGCATTTGATTTCCTTATATTCTTTTGCCTGCATGATAAGCAGCGAATATGACAATTCGCAGACAGTCCCTGTGTTATAGATCAGACTTGATGATGTGGCAAGACAAATTCAACATCACTGCGATGACCGTTTTTCATCAATGACAATGCAATATTGAGTGGCGGCGCACCTTCAAAAATCACATCATACAAGGCCGAGGTAATCGGCATATACACATCGAGCTCTTCCGAACGTGCCTTGACCTGTACAATGGTATTAATCCCTTCTGCCGTTTGCCCCAACTCAGTCGTTGCCTGCTCCAAGGTTTTACCTTTACCAAGCGCATAACCCACCTGATAATTACGGCTAAGAGGGCTGCTACAGGTAGCGAACAAATCACCCACACCTGAAAGCCCAAGGAAAGTCAGCGGATTAGCACCGAGTTTTACTGCAAAACGGCTCATTTCGGCCAAAGCACGGGTCAGGATCATACTCTTGGTATTTTCACCCACGTTATACGCAGCAGCCATGCCCATCGCGACAGCATAGATATTTTTTAATGCGCCCCCGAGTTCTACCCCATGCACATCATCACTGGCGAATACGCGGAACAAGGCACTATGTAAGGCTTGTTGTACGGCATAACGCACCAGCTCGGACTGGCTGGCAATCACGGTTCCTGCTGGCTGTCCTGCCACAATTTCTTTGGCCAGATTCGGTCCTGATAACACACCATAAGGCACTTCAGGCAACACTTCACGAATAATATCGCTCATGAAACTAAAGGTTTTGGCTTCAATACCCTTGGTCAGCGAGATCACGGCTTGCGACGTAATAAAAGGTTTGATTTGCTGCAAGACATCCCGAAAGGAATGACTCGGAATAGCAACTAAAATAATATCGCGATCACGCACAGCCTGTTCCAGATCTGACACCGCTAGCAGATTTTCTTCTAACTTAAAATCTGGCAAATAGCGTTTATTAATATGCGTGGCATTAATATCTGCCGCAACTGCTTCGTCACGAATCCAGATCATGGTATTGCAACCATTACGCACTGCAGTATTGGCCATTGCAGTACCAAAACTGCCCCCACCCAATACTGTGACTCTTAAAGCTGTCTTATGATCAACTGCAACCGGTTCTACCAATTTTGAGAAATTTAATTCTGACATCTTATTTTTTAATATCCTGTTATACCCTGCAAACTAGCTGTTCTGGTTCCAATAACTGACAAAATCACCGGTTTGAATCTCTGCGCGTGCTGGAATTGCTTTTGCTGCAGTGCCAATATAAATAATACCTGAGACCAGATCATCTTTTGAAATTCCCAATGCCTGCTTAAACAGGCCAGACTCGACTACAGCACCGCTACGCCACATGGTCGAGAAACCCTGAACCTGAAGTGACAACAGAAAATTCTGAATGGCTGCGCCTGAACTAAGGATTTGTTCAAAATGCGGAACTTTAGGATGATCCTGCAAACGCGTTAAGGCAAGCACCAATAAAGGCGCACGAAATGGATGATTCTTGACCCGCTCAATCTGCGCTGTTTCAGTTTCACCCAAATCGACGAGCGCCTGCGACAGCAACTCTCCAAAAGCTTCACGCTGATTATCTGGAACCACCACAAATGTGGTCGGTTTGAGCCGATGATGATCGGGTGCAGTTAATGCCGCCTGAAAGGCCTTTTCCAGTTGTTCTGCGTTGGGTGCCGGTGCCAGCAGATGACCAATCGATTGCCGTTGGTGAATATTTTGATGAACGATGTCAATCGCAGATTCCGTCATTGCCTTGTATATCTACACTTAAAAAACCATACTCAAGATTAGCATATTCAAAGAAAAATACGCTAGAAACTTCATAGCGATTCAGCACGCTCATCAACACTTAAAAATAAACTTGCTTGGTTTTTCAAGCCCGTACTGCTCTATTTTTCACCTAAGTCACATAGAGCTATACCAAAAATTGCCAAACCTATACAACAGCTACAAAATCTGCGCTGCTTGCTGTGTTGAAATATTCAGCATCGTATTTACTTGAGATTTTATGATGAAAAAAACAATCGCTTTCAGCGGATTAGCTATTTCTGCATTACTGCTTACTGCTTGTGCCTCAAACCCGACTGCATTGGCAGTGCAAAAGGAAAATAACCAGTATGAGGTGACCGGATTAGGTAAAAATCAACTGACCTCGAAAAACAATGCGATTACTGCGGCCAATAAAGCCTGTGGCTCTCGATCAACCCCAATTATTGTGGATGAAAAGACAGCTTATAACGGCGCTTTAAAAGGCGTGGTCGATGAACAAACAGGTCAGATGATCCAGGCAGCAGCTACCGTTCTCGGGAATATCGCAGGTACCAATACCGGTTTAAACCAGAATGATGATTATCAGACGGTTCTTACATTCCGCTGTCAGGCCAAATAAGCTAATAAACCATAGCGCAATAAAAAAACCGCTCTTAAAGAGCGGTTTTTCTATGGTCTGGATTAACAATAACCTTCCAGACGGGTCAAAGGCAATTTTTGACCAATGGCTTTTTCAATTTCCGGAAGATAGAACGCATCATCTTCGGACAAGAAACTGATACTTACACCTTGCGCACCGGCACGGCCTGTACGACCAATACGATGTACATAATCATCTGACTGTTCTGGCAAGGTAAAGTTCACCACATGGGATACGTTATCTACATGAATACCACGTCCTGCCACATCCGTCGCAATCATAATATTATGCTGACCATTTTTAAATTGATCTAACATTTTCGTGCGTTTATCTTGCGCGATTTCACCAGACAACATCACCACCTTATAACCATCCCGTTTTAAATGATCATAAAGTTTGCGTACCTGATCCCGACGGTTAGCAAAAATCATGACTTTCTCAATCGGCTCATCACGCAGAATTTCTTGCAACAATTTATATTTATCTGATTTTGCCACCATATAAACCCGTTGCTCGACATCGGCATTGGTTTTCTTTTCCGGTTCAATTTCAACTGTGACCGGTTCAAATAACCATTGTTGTGCAAGATTCAGCACATCGTAGCTGAAAGTTGCAGAGAACATTAAAGTCTGACGTTGTTCCTTACGCGGCGAGAAACGCACAATGCGCTTTACTGAAGGAATAAAGCCCATATCTAGTAAGCGGTCGGCTTCATCAATGACCAAAAATTCAATCTGATCCAACCAGACTTCTTTTTGTTCTACAAAATCAATCAGACGACCCGGTGTTGCCACCATAATATCGACAGGCGCTTTATTAAGCTGGTTCTTTTGCTTGTCAAAATCCACACCACCCAGCAAGGTCACCACATTAAGACCAGCATATTTCCCCAGATCCTGTGCATCGCTTTCGATCTGTAACGCCAGTTCACGGGTCGGTGCCAAAATCAGCGCGCGTGGCTCACCACGATAGCGTTGTTCCTGAATCGGATTATTTAACAGATCATTCATGATACTAATTAAAAAGGCGGCAGTTTTGCCTGTACCTGTCTGTGCACGGCCAATGGCATCATGTCCTGCCAGCGTGAATTTTAAAACCTTCTGCTGGATAGGCGTCATGGTGGTAAAGCCTAAAGCATCAATCGCTTTTTTTAGATTGGGATGTAAATTTAAGGTTTCAAAACCAGATGACATAAAGCGGTGCTCTAATTGGGTAATCACTAAGATAGGGATAGTATAAACAAAAAACGCCCCAAGTTATATTGGAGCGTTTTCTTTTTAGCTTAATCCGAAGATTAGTCTAATGGTTGAACTTCTTCAGCTTGAAAGCCTTTTTGGCCTTTAACAACACTGAATTCAACACGTTGGCCGTCACGAAGTGAACGGTGA
This sequence comes from Acinetobacter lwoffii, assembly GCA_963516025.1. Lineage (GTDB taxonomy): Bacteria > Pseudomonadota > Gammaproteobacteria > Pseudomonadales > Moraxellaceae > Acinetobacter > Acinetobacter lwoffii_R. Next base: position 7,603 of record CAUPZU010000030.1, on the reverse strand, counting down.
CCGTCACCTTGGATAGCACGGAAATGAACGAATACGTCATCGCCGCCATTACGTTGAATAAAGCCGAAGCCTTTAGTATCGTTAAACCACTTAACTACGCCTTGTTCGCGAGCAGCTGTCATAAGTTAATCCTCATTGAAACTAAAAGAAGGACCACCCGGTGTTGCAAACAGCAGAGCAAACAAGTTTGAAAATATTATTTTTAAGCTTGTAATCATTCTGTAAAACTATCAACAAAATCCCGGTTACATCCATTTATGTAATAGGGTGAAAAACAATCACTTTGTTTATTCAAAGTCCCAAATACGCAACGAGCTTAACATGGGTTTATCACAATTAATAGATTTTTTTTAGCATGTTCTGTTTGATTTAGTTATTTTTTTCATGAAAATTGTCAAAAGACTTTATAAAGTCATTTAGATCTTCTTTTTCTGAAACCAGTTTGGTTCTGGCATCATATTTGCTACTATTTATAGCCTTTTCTGCTATCTAAATAAAACCGCAATGTCCGAATATCCAGCGCAATTCAGCCTTATAGACGCTATGGGAAAACCGTGCCCGATGCCGCTATTAATGTTAAAGCGCGCACTAAAGGCCGGAAATCAGAAAACATTCCTGCTGAAATCATCTGATCCGCATAGCCAGACAGATGTCAGCCGCTATTGTCAGCTGCATCAGCTCAAGCTTGAATTTAAAAAAATTTCTGATACAGAGTTTCACTACTTAATTGAATCTTAAAAAATTTCAATTAAACTGTTGACCCTCACTTTCGTATACTTTTTTACATTTCTCTACCCAAATATCCATTATTTGTGGAGAGATTGGATTAAGATAAAACCTAGTTTAGGGTTATCCCGCACTTCAAGGAGAACACATGAGTGACAGCCGCAATCAGTTGATGCCCCTGTCATTATCGGCGCCAGGTGTCAACCTCGGTGCTTATATCAGCACTGTCAATCAGATTCCGATTTTAACGGCCGAACAAGAAAAAGAGTTGGCTGAACGCTATTATTATGACCAAGATTTAGATGCAGCGAAAATGCTGGTCATGTCGCATTTGCGTTTTGTAGTACATATTGCGCGTAGTTATGCAGGTTATGGTTTGCCACAAGGCGACCTGATTCAGGAAGGCAACCTGGGCCTGATGAAAGCTGTAAAACGTTTTGACCCGAATATGGGCGTACGTCTGGTGTCATTTGCCGTGCACTGGATCAAGGCGGAAATTCACGAATATGTGATCCGTAACTGGCGTATTGTGAAAATCGCCACCACTAAAGCGCAACGTAAACTGTTCTTTAATCTGCGCAGCCTGAAGAAATCATCGAAAAAGTTGACGCTCGCAGAAGCACAGTCTATTGCCAATGATTTAAATGTCACACCAGAACAAGTACTGGAAATGGAAGGCCGTCTGACGGCGTATGATGCGGCTTTTGATGCATCAAGCGATGACGATGATGAAGGTTCCACCCATGTGGCACCAGCGTTATATCTTGAAGATAATCGTTATGACCCGGCTCGTCTGATTGAAAATGAAGACTATGAGGAGCAAAGCACCTCTGCCCTGCATGAAGCCATGGATCAGCTAGATGATCGTTCACGTAATATCTTGCAGCGTCGCTGGCTAGATGACGAGAAATCGACCCTGCATGAGCTTGCAGCCGAATATAATGTTTCTGCGGAACGTATTCGTCAGCTGGAAAAAAATGCCATGGAAAAAATTAAAGTGGCGATGTCATCCAATTAACACCAAATTCTGTTACTGATTTACCTCGAAAAAGCCTTCTTTGATGAAGGCTTTTTTATGTCCGCATTTTGAATTTATGCTAAGGTTGAGCGCAAACTTTATCAGGAAGATCAATTCAAATGTGGATTGCGATTTCAGCACTTAATTTGGCACTTGCAGTCATGCTCGGTGCTTTTGGTGCACATGGTTTAAAAGCGCGGGCGACTGAAGCACAGCTCGGCTGGTGGCAAACGGCAACGGATTATTTTTTCTATCATGCCTTAGGACTACTGATTCTTTCTTTACTGGCGAAAGTCATCCCTGCATTGCCCATTCAATGGAGCTTCGGTCTGATTCAGGTCGGCATTTTACTGTTTTCTGGCTCACTGTATATCATGGCCTTAGGATTACCCCGCGGTTTAGGTGCTATTACGCCCATCGGCGGGGCTTTAATGATTGCCGGATGGTTAATTCTGGCCTGGAATGCTTTAAAATACGCCAGATAAGTTTGAACAACACTTAATCATGGAGGGTTGCTAGAATGATGATTTACATCAATGGCGAACAACAGGAAACTCACTGCAAGAATCTGCTGGAACTGATTCAGAGTATGGCGCTTGAGGGTAAGCGTTTTGCAGTTGAAGTCAATGAAATGATTATTCCTAAAAGCAGATTGGGCGATACGCCAATTTGCGATACAGACAAAATAGAAATTATTCACGCGGTCGGTGGCGGCTAATACTCGGGACAATTATGCAAGATTTATTACAGATTGGTTCACGCCAATTCCAGTCACGCCTTTTGGTAGGCACGGGCAAATACAAAGATTTAAATGAAACTCAGCAGGCCATTGAAACCAGTGGTGCAGAGATTGTCACTGTCGCTATTCGCCGTGTCAATATTGGCCAAGATCCTGACCAGCCGAACCTGCTGTCAGTCATTCCTCCGGAAAAATATACCATTTTGCCGAATACCGCAGGTTGCTTCGATGCCAATAGTGCCGTCCGCACCTGTATGCTGGCGCGTGAGTTGCTCGATGGCCACAATCTGGTCAAACTTGAAGTTTTGGGTGATGAAAAGACACTTTATCCAAACGTAACCGAAACACTGAAAGCTGCGCGCACCTTGATTGACGATGGCTTTGAGATCATGGTTTATACCTCGGATGATCCGATCGTGGCGCAAGAGCTGGAAAGCATGGGCTGTGTTGCGATTATGCCATTGGGTAGCCTGATTGGTTCTGGTCTGGGCATTCTGAATCCACATACCCTGTCAATCATCAAGGAAAATGCCAAAGTTCCTGTCCTAGTCGATGCCGGTGTCGGTACAGCGAGTGATGCCGCGATTGCGATGGAACTGGGTTGTGATGGTGTACTCATGAATACAGCGATTGCAGCTGCACAAAATCCGGTATTAATGGCATCTGCGATGAAAAAAGCCGTTGAAGCAGGCCGAGAAGCTTTTCTTGCAGGCCGTATGCCGCGTAAGCGTATGGCCAATGCCAGCTCACCGGAAACCGGCTATTTCTTTAAATAAATTTTCATGAACAAAAATAAAGGACTCAATTGAGTCCTTTATTTTTGTTTTTAGTTAAGGAATCAGACCTTCATCACGCATAGCAATCTGTACAGACTGACGTTCTGCCACTTTATTACGGATATGAATAATATTTTTATATGGACTCAAATCATGCTCAATCTGGTTCGACCAGTTGGTCAAGACAAATAGATAGGCATCCGCAGGCCCAAAGTTATCATCCACCAGATAATCATTGTCCGATTCACCGATAGCTTTATCGATATAACTCAATAGTCGATCAATCTCTGCATAGGCTTTTTTCTTTTCATCTTCGGATAACTTGCCACCGAAGAACACCGCATAGGCATCATGTAGTTCAGAGTTCAGATAACCTAACCATTCCAGCACTTTGGCACGTCCCATGCCCGATGGTGGAATCAGATCTTGTTTTGGATCGTGTTGAGCAAGAAACGGTAGAATTGCAACATTTTCTGTCAGGATCAGACCAGGGTTAATTTCTAACGCTGGTACATAGCCTTTAGGATTAACTTCGTAATAATCCGTACCTTTTTCTGTTTTATGTGTTTTTAAATCAACACGTTCCAAATCAAAATCGACATTAATTTCATTTAAAATAATATGTGCTGCCAGTGAGCAGGCACCTGGTGAATAGTAAAGCTTCATTTCTGATCCTTGTTATACACTTCTCAATGTTTTAAATCGCTTCTGACAAACTTTCAAGTGATCAAACCTGTAAATTGCAAAAAAGCGTAACTGTCATTTTGGGGCAGTTACTCATTCAATATTCAGGATATTCCGGGCTTTTGCAAGTCAATCTTGTGTAGATTTTTATCTCTATCTGTTTAACATACACAGGTTTTCAAAATATAGATGATATTTCGTGATTAGCCTGAAAAAAGAAGAATGGTTTTCTAATATCCGCACAGATGTACTGGCAGGTCTGGTGGTGGGACTTGCCCTGATTCCTGAATCAATTGCCTTCTCTGCCATTGCCGGTGTCGATCCGCAAGTCGGTTTATATGCCTCTTTCTGCATTGCAGTATCCATTGCCTTTTTTGGTGGCCGTCCTGCCATGATCTCTGCGGCTACAGGCGCAATGGCACTTTTGATGATTACCTTGGTAAAAGAACATGGTTTGCAATATCTGTTGGCTGCCACAATTCTGACCGGCATCATTCAGGTCATTGCGGGTTATTTTAAAGTCGCTAAATTAATGCGCTTTGTATCGCAGGCGGTGGTATACGGATTTTTGAATGCCTTGGCGATCCTGATATTTGTGGCACAAATCCCGGAAATTAACAGGATGGATAGCACCGGTTATCTGTTTATTGCGATTGGTCTGGCAATTATTTATCTGTTTCCGTATATCCCGAAAATTGGCAAAGCCATTCCCTCACCTTTAATCTGTATTATCGTATTAAGCGGGTTGGCGCTGTTGTTAAGTGCAGATATGCGTACCGTGAGCGATCTTGGACAATTCCCGGATACTTTGCCAGTATTCCTGATTCCAGAAATTCCACTCAATCTGGAAACCTTGCAAATTATCCTGCCTTATTCCTTTACCTTGGCGACTGTCGGTTTGCTGGAAAGCATGATGACCACTACGGTCATTGATGAAGTGACCGGAACTGAAGGTGACCGTTATCAGGAATGTCGTGGTCAGGGTATGGCCAATATTGTCAGCGGCTTTATGGGCGGGATGGCCGGTTGTGCCATGATCGGCCAGTCAATTATCAATGTGTCTTCAGGGGCACGTACCCGTTTATCGACTCTGGTCGCTGGCGTGTTTCTGCTGTGTCTCGTGGTTTTTTTGAAAGACTGGCTGGCTTATATCCCAATGGCAGCTCTGGTTGCGATCATGATTATGGTGGCATTTACCACCTTTCAATGGGGAGCAATCAAGCAATTCAGCAAACATCCGCTAGAATTTAATACCGTGATGATTGCCGTGATTATTGTCGTGCTTGCCACTCATAATCTGGCGCTTGGTGTATTTGTCGGCGTATTGCTCTCTGCCCTGTTTTTTATTAATAAACTGGAAAGAACCGTACATGTCTATACGCATTTGAATTCGGCTCATTCACGCAGCTACTTTATTTCTGGACAGATATTCTTTAGCAGTTCAGAGAAGTTCTATCAGTTCTTTGATTTTAAAGAGAAGCTTGAGCATGTCGAACTGGATTTAACCCACGCGCATATCTGGGATGTGACCTCAGTGAACATGCTGAATAACGTGATTCAGAAGTTTAAAGCCCAAGGTATAGATGTAAGGGTGATTGGTTTGAATGAAGCCAGCAGTACATTGATCGACCGTTTTAGTAGCTGATGAACGATGATTAATAAAAGAGCCTCAATTGGCTCTTTTATTTTATCTGGAAGATCTTGCCGATTTTTATGGAGAAATACCGAGAAAAGTTTGACTTGCTCGGCTCAGGACTTAAAATACCGCATTCTGAATTTTTAGATTTGCCAAAGTTATGTCGAACGATCAATTAGACCAGCAAGTCGTGGAGCTGGAAAACTTAAGCGAGCACCGTGAAATCGTGACGTTTATGCGCCGCTCAATGCCGCTGAATACCTCTCAACGTACTGCGCTTGAACAATATGGTCACTTAATTTTGGAATATCCAGTCGGTGATTTGCGTCAGCACTTTGAACATCCTGAACGTCCTTTGACTGTAGAAATTGGTTTTGGTATGGGCCGTTCACTGGTATTGATGGCCAAAGCCAATCCTGAGCGTAACTTTGTCGGAATTGAAGTCCATGTACCTGGAATTGCGCAGTGCGTGTATGAAGCAGGTGTTGAAGGCCTAACGAACTTACGTGTGCTGGATGCTGATGCAATTCAGGTATTACGTGAAATGCCAGACAATAGTATTAATGCAGTTCAGTTATACTTCCCTGATCCATGGCAGAAAAAACGTCATTTTAAACGCCGCTTTGTTTCGCATGACCGTATGCCGCTGGTGGAGCAAAAGCTGGAGCTTGGCGGAACTTTCCATGCTGCAACGGACTGGGAACCGTATGCGGAATGGATGATAGAAGTATTGGAAGAACGTCCACGTCTGGAAAATCTGGCGGGCAAAGGCAATAGCTATCCTCGTCCGGAATGGCGTCCACAAACCAAGTTTGAACGTCGCGGGATTGAAGCAGGTCACAAGATTAATGATTTTATCTTTAAGAAAATTTCTTAATCTAAGACTCAAAAAAAGCGCTGATTATTCAGCGCTTTTTTATGGGAAAAATTTGGCTTTGAACCCTGCTTCGTAGATAAATTATCAGCTTCTTCATTTCTGATGACGCGTGAGAATCTGCTGGCTCAACAACTGATAGACATTTTGTAAATCTTCTCGCTGCATATTGGCTAACATCTGCTGATGCATATTCAAGATATTCTGATCACCACGCATCGCTGGGCCGGTCTGCATTTGTTTGGGATCATTCTGAGTGGCTTTATTGGCAGTTTCCAGCATTAAGGGATACAACAAACTGAAATCGACCTGTTGTACATCAACCACCTGCTTGGCCATGTCATAACAGTAATTGGCAAAATTACAGGCAAATACCGCTGCAAGATGCAAACTGAGACGTTGACTGGAACTATAAATATAAACACGATTGCTTAGGCTATTTGCCAGTTCTAATAACAGGATTTGGTCCTGTTCATTCACCGCTTCAATCAACAGTGGCGTCTGCTGCCAATCAATCTGGCGTTCGAGACTAAAGGTCTGTAAAGGATAAAATACGCCTGCACGCGCATGCACATTTTTCAGTAAATTGAGATGGGTGCTGCCAGAGGTATGTACGATCAGATTCTGCTGTAGATACGGATGAATCTGTTCAATGACGTTGGCAATCGACTGATCACTGACCGCGATAATGACCAGATCCACCTCATGATCCAGCTGTTGAGGCTGAGCGATGGCCTGAGCGTTGAATTGCTCAGCCAGATATTGTGCTTTTTCTAGGGTTCGACTGTAGATCTGTACGATCTCATGGTGTGCTGACAATACAAGGGCAAGATGATATGCCACTCGCCCTGCCCCAATCATACTGATCCGCATCTTGTGCTGTTCCTGACTCATTGCGCACAGCATGCCAATAAATACAGATTGAGGCAATTGGCCTTGATGTTTTTGAATAGGCTTTAGAACTTTCGCAGGGTCAGAATCTGTTCACTTCGGCCAAAAGGTCCATGAACATCATGCAGAATCCCGCTAGTCAGACCGATACCATCTTCACCATATTGCTGCACCACTTCCAGTCCCAGCCATTTACCCTGCGGCAGACGGTGCATATGAATCTGCAGGTCCAGATTCGGAAATCCCCAACCGGAATTCG
>CAUPZU010000029.1:0-33512 GCA_963516025.1 Acinetobacter lwoffii | reverse complement strand
TTATGGCTACCTTTATAGGGTTAATTATGAACAGTAAATGTCAACAGACCCTAATTAAAATGTCATAAAAAACCCGCTCGAAAGCGGGATTTTTTGAATCTCTAAACTTGAATCTGAATAATTTAGTAAATCGCCATATGATTGCGATGAATCATTTCCAGCGAACGCGCTTCACCTAACACCTGATGCACTTTATCTGATGCCAGACCACGAACGATATCTGCTGAACGCGAACTGAAGTTGACACGACCGACCGCAATCCGGTGACCTTGTGTATCGACACATTCCACCACATCACCGCGTTCGAAATGACCCTCAACCGCTTTCACCCCTACAGGCAATAAGCTGCGATGATTGTCTTTAATGGCTTTCACTGCGCCATCATCAATCACTAAACGACCTGCGGTTTGCAAGTGAGCAGCCAACCATTGCTGATGCGCTGTCATCCGGTCTTTATCAGTCACAAATAAAGTACCTAACAATTCGCCAGACATTAGACGTGATAGAACACCATCACTATCACCACTTGCAATTAAGGTCGGACAGCCCGACTTTGCAGCCAGACGTGCAGCACGAACTTTGGTCAGCATGCCACCACGACCAAATTTACCGCCTCCACCGGCCATATCAAACAGACTTTCATCCATCGCACGTACGGTATGGAACAGTTTGGCATCTGGATTAGACCGTGGGTCTGAGTCAAACATCCCTTCCTGATCCGTTAAGATAATCAGAAGGTCTGCATGAACCTGACCTGCGACCATGGCCGCAAGCGTGTCGTTGTCACCAAAGCGAATTTCGTCAGTCGAAACCGTGTCATTTTCATTGATCACCGGAATCACGCGCCAATCAATCAGGTTCTGCAAGGCATCACATGAGTTGAGGTAGCGACGACGATCTGCCAGATCATCATGGGTTAACAATACTTGCGCAGTTCGAATCTGATGCTTCTCAAGTACGCTTGACCAAGTATGAATCAGGCCCATCTGACCGATGGCAGCACAAGCCTGAAGACTGGGTAGATCGGTGGGTCGATTCTCAAGTTTCATTCGAACCATACCTTCAGCCACAGCACCGGAAGACACCAGAATAATCTCGTGTCCTGCATTGTGTAGATCTGCGATTTGTCCCGCCCAATGCGAGATAGCATCTAAATCTAAACCTTGTCCGTTTGCTGTGAGTAAAGATGATCCGATTTTAACAACGATTCGTTTACAACCCTTGAGCTGACGTTGCCCATCTACCACTTCTATCATCTTGTCCTCAGACTCTTCTCTCAGAGATTAGCGTACGTAGTACACTTCCACATCACTATCATCATCGCCATCTTCATCATCTTCGTCATCACCCAGAATACCGGCAAGACGTTGCTGACGACGCATCTCACGATACGCTTCTTTTGCAGCGATGGTTTGTTCACGTGTTTCAGCTTCAAGCTGATCACGGAATGCTTTCATTTCTGCTGCATATTCTTGATCTTCAGCTTCGCGTTCACGTTGCTCTTCGATCTGATCCATCAGGTAGTAAACTACGTCTTTGGTGCCTTCAGCCGTTAAGCCAGAAGTCTCAAAAACTGGGCCTTCCCACTGCAATTCTTCAAGAATATGGGTGCACCATTCTTCACGTGTTTCTTCAGCCAACTGATCGACTTTGTTCAGCACCAATACGATCGGCAGTTTTGAAAGCGTTGGGGAGAAATTTTCTAACTCTTTCATAATTGCTTTAGCATTATGTGCCGGATCTGAGCCATCAATCGGCTGTACGTCAACGATGTGTAACAAGATACGGGTACGCGCCAAGTGCTTCAGGAAGCGAATCCCAAGACCTGCACCTTCAGATGCGCCTTCGATCAGGCCCGGAATATCCGCCATCACGAATGAACGGTGACTATCGGCATCGACCACACCCAGGTTTGGCACCATGGTGGTAAATGGATAATCTGCAACTTTTGGTTTTGCTGCCGAGACTGCACGAATGAAGGTTGATTTACCCGCATTTGGCATACCCAGCAAGCCGACATCTGCCAGAACTTTAAGCTCTAGACGGATTTCACGGAATTCACCTTTTTGACCATGCGTACATTTACGTGGTGAACGGTTGGTCGATGATTTAAAGTGGGTATTACCTAAACCACCATCACCGCCTGCTGCAACTTTCACGCGTTGACCGTCTTCGATCAAGTCGCCAATAATGTCACCAGACTCTACATCTACAATTGTTGTTCCTACCGGAACTTTTAATACGGTATCTTCACCGCCACGACCAGCACAGTTCGCCCCACGGCCATTTTTTGCTCGTTCTGCACGATATTTACGTGTATAACGATAATCAACTAGCGTACTGGTGTCGTCGTCAGCCTGAATATAAATGCTGCCGCCACGACCACCATCACCACCATCTGGACCACCAAATGGCACGAATTTTTCACGGCGAAAACTGGCTACGCCATTGCCACCGTCGCCAGCCTCTACGGTAATGACTGCTTCATCAACAAAGCGCATATTGCCAATCCTCTAAAAACTTTAAAACCCCATATTCTGCCATATTTTAAAGAATTTCTCGAATAGAATTATGCAGCAATCCCATAAATCTTAGTTAGTCGTTTTCTCACCAAGCCTATTTGACCTATCTAAGGCATAGATTTAGAAACAGAATGCTTAAAAGATGGAAAAGAAGTGGTAGGAAATCAAGCGCTTTTGCCCTAATACTATCCCCTATTTTGGAAATTCTTTTTGTGAATTTCTTAATGATTTTTAAAATAATTTATAGAGGAGTAAATTTTTCAAAAGCCGTGTTCACAAGAAGATTTTCTGATGCAGACACCTTTTAAAATCAGTATTTTATATAAACCAAGATAAGTCCAAATTTTGTATTTTCACAAACACTGCATTCCTGCCATTTAATGAAAACTATTTAATAACATTTTGTTTATGTTCTAAAATATCTGGCAGACTTTTTTCAATCCAGCCAATTAAATACATGATTTTTTCAGCCGCTTGTGAACCGGTAATCGTCAATTGATATTCCACTTTTGGCGGCACCACCGGATAAACTGTTCTGAGAATAAAACCATCCTGCTCCAGCATTTTTAAAGTCTGGGAGAGCATTTTTTCACTTACCCCTTCAATGCGCTGTTTCAGTTCACTGAAACGATGCACCCCTTCACTTAAACAACGCAAAACCAAGACCGACCATTTATTGGCAAGGTGTTCCAATATTTCACGTGATGGACATTCAGTTGATAAAACCTGACCTAATAATGGGCTGATTGCATAATTTGTCATACTATTTCTCGCAATATTTTTTATTACTTACTCATTTTAATATACTTACTCTTTGTAAGTTATCAGATTAATATTTTGCCAGCAAGCAGATTTATCGATTCTTATTAGATTAAAAAGTCTGCTTTAAATAAAAAAATCATAAAAAAAGAGCCTCAAATGAGGCTCTTTTTTAGCTAAATACTAATTATGCATTAGTTTCAGCAGGAACTTTTGGATAGCTTACGCCGCCCATTTGTTCAGCAATACGCAATACCTGGCAGCTATAACCCACTTCGTTATCGTACCAAACATAAGCAGTTAAACGGTTGCCTGAAGTGATCGTTGCTTGCGCGTCAAATACACCTGCAGTGCGTGAACCGATAAAGTCAGAAGATACCACTTCAGTCGAGTTGGTATAACCGATTTGACCTTGCAGGCTAGAACCGATTGAAATCTGACGAATGTATTCGTTCACTTCATCACGATCAACATCTTGACCTAAAGTCAGGTTAAGAATCGCAAGAGATACGTTTGGTGTAGGTACACGTACAGAGTTACCTGTCAATTTACCTTGAAGAGCTGGAAGCGCTTTCGCTACTGCTTTCGCTGCACCAGTTTCAGTAATGACCATGTTCAATGTTGCAGCACGACCACGACGGTCAGCTTTATGGTAGTTGTCGATCAAGTTCTGGTCGTTCGTGAACGAGTGAACTGTTTCAACATGACCATTCAACACTGTGTATTTGTCATGCAATACTTTCAGTGTAGGTGTAATCGCGTTAGTCGTACAGCTTGCAGCAGAGATGATCGTATCTTCATCAAGGATATCCGCTTGGTTTACACCGTAAACTACGTTCTTCATGTCACCTTTACCAGGTGCAGTCAAAATCACACGAGCAGCGCCCGGGCATTTAAGGTGTTGAGCAAGGCCTTCAGCATCACGCCATTTACCCGTGTTGTCGATCACAAGTGCATTGTTGATACCGTATGCAGTGTAATCTACTTCAGAAGGATTAGAAGCATAAATCACTTTGATGAAGTTACCGTTGGCAATGATTGCTTCGTTTTCTTCATCTACAGAAATTGTGCCTGCAAATGGACCGTGAATAGAGTCACGACGAAGTAAAGAAGCACGTTTTTCCAAATCACCATCCGATGATTTACGAACCACGATTGCTTTCAGGCTAAGACCACGACCCAGACCTGATTGACCAATCATCAAACGTGCCAGAATACGACCGATACGACCGAAACCATAAAGAACCACATCTTTATGTTCTACAGCAGCAGCATTGCCTTCGATCGATTTAACAGCGTCTGCAACAAATGCATCGATGTCGCCGCCTTTTTCTTTGAATTCAACAGCAAGTTTACCCAGATCAACTTCAGCAGAACCGATGTTTTCTACTTTCACCAATGCTTCAAGAATTGGGAAAGTATCAACTACAGAAAGTTCAACGTCCAGTACGCGAGTACGGCGGTGTGCTTTCAAAATCTGAATCACAGAGCGGTTAATTAAAGAGCGACCATAAACTGTAGCTACAATATTTTTTTCACGATATAACTGGCCAACAAGGGCAATCATACGTTCCGCAAGTTCTTCACGGTTTTTCCAGCGACCTTGGTGTTCTGCATGGAGGGCAACAATAGTGTCTTTGCTCACAGATACGTCCTCTAATTAATTGTAAATCTAAGCATAAATTTCTAAACCCGACAATTGTAATGGAATTGGCCGCAAGTTTGAATCAAAAGCTCGTTGAGACGGGTGGTTTTTAACGTATATTCACTATAAATTTCAAAAATAGTTGTAATTAGCTGAATGATTTTGCATCCGAAAATGCTAAAGACCACTATTTTTCAGTACCTGACACAAATTTGTTAAATGTTGTTTATTCAAACAAATCTAAATTTCAAAATTTAGCGTCCCGCCCTGTTCAGGCTGGATTCTACTCCCTGCTGAAAAATTCATGTCCAGACTCATGGAGGCATTGAAGTTTTCTACATCGAAATCATCATAGGTTTCGGGCAAGTGAATAAGCAAAGGTAAACGGGTCAGGCCATTATCCCCAGAGGGAAAAGCATAGTGGCGATCAACCTGCTGCAAATGCTGCAAACTTTCAAATTCCAGAAATACACTACAGTTTTCATGTGTTCTTGGCACCTGAATAATTTCCAGAAACATACTGCGCTTTAACTGCTGTAATTGGTTGAGCGCGGTGTCAATTGCCTCATCGAAATTATTTTTACGCCATAACTTTTTAAATACGGATTTTTTCTCTTCATCCGCTTTTTGCCGCTGCAGTGTATTAATATATTTTTTCAGATCCCGGTATTGCTGTACATTTTCAGAAATCGTATTTTGAATATCCAAAACAGCCTGCTGTGAACGCTGATGCATGACTTGCCATTCATTGCGATATGTAGGAATAAAGGTTTCCGCTTTACGCTTTTCCAGTAAACGGATAAAAGCCAGCAGCTTATATTCAAAATTCTGGATGTACTGATTAAACATGAAACCCGGCTGGGACTTGAAATCGCGGTAATAGGCCAGAATTTCTGTAAATATTTTATGGACATGCAGATACAGATAATCAAACTCTTCAATATGCGATAAATGATCACGAATGGCATCCCGCATCGGCAAAAGCAATTCACGCGTCATAATTTCTTCAAACTGTTTCAAGTGACGTTGTGCCACCACATCGGCATTTTTCTCTACGACTTGAATGGGCTCAACCAGTAAAGGCAATAACTTCTGTTCAGACACCTGTTCCAGCGTATGCACGATATCGATTACATCCAAATGAATCTGACTCTGTAAAGTTACCATCCGCTGCATCTGCGATTTCAGGGTTTCTACCACCGCTTCATCCATATCATCCTGGAGGTCCAAAATCAGGATATTCAGGTAGACCTGATCTTCAAGTGCACCTTTTTCTTCAATCAGGAAACGACGAATAGAATACGGGTTTTGCTGCACATCCATCACCGGCGCAACAATAAATAGAAATTGCGAGGTACGGACAATATCAAAATGACGAATCTGCTGCTCTTTAATCAGGAAATAACGGAAAAGTGGATGCGTCATTTCTGCAGTCTGTTTTTTTAATAGCGGCTTATACCAATAACCCAACAATTGCTGCTTGATAAAAACTTCAATAATAAAGCATTTGATTTGCTGTTCAGTGAGCTGACGCACCCCCTCAACCGGTTGTAAGCGAAGACCACGAATAATTTCAGCAGCATTTAATAAAAATGTACGACGCAGTTCCAACTTTTCACGCTGCATCTGAAAATTTTCATTGACGTCAATTTTATCGATTTGTTCCAGGACGTTTTCTAAGTAGTCCGCAATTTGCAAGCTATCATTCAAACCCTGCAAACTTTTCAGTGACAAGCCAAAGGTACTAGCATAGTAACGCATCCGGTCATTGAGAAATTTTTGGCTAAGACGTTCTACCGAATGGTGAGCCTGATAGCGGTATTGATCCATTTCCCGATCCCAAAGAATTTTCTTGGGCTTTAAAATCTGAAAATCAATACTTTCTTTTAATTCTGGTGAAACTTCTGCCAGAACAGTACGAAGCTCTCGCTCCCAATTTAAATCCAGACTTGGTTCCAGTTGTGATAAACGTGCACGTAACTGATATGGAATCGCAATCTGTGACATGTTTATCCCCTTAAAATATAGAAAACATTCTTTTAAACAAAGTAGACAATTTTGAAAATAATCAGGTCAATATTGTCTGACGAATATAATGCTTATGCAAACCACATTATTCATTATTTTTTCTGATTTTCTCTAGCTGTTCGGCTTTATTTGCCAGTTCATATTTCTTCAACTGCTGGTGTTTTAAATGCAATATTCCTTCCACAACCAGTAATAAAACAGCCAACCAGATTGGAATATAGGTCAACCACTCACCTGATTCCACGCGCTCGCCCAATGCCATCGAGGCAAAAGCGAGTAGTACCGGTTCCAGATAACTTAATAACCCAAAGATCACAAAGGGCAAATATCGGCTGGCCAAAATATAACTACCCAAACCGAGCGCACTTAAAAAGCCTAATCCAAGAACTGCCAGAATCAAGTGGGAATGATTCAATATAAGCGGCATGGAATCGCTATAGATAAAGCCCAAATAAAATGCCACCGGCAAAATCAGAAATAGATCCCACCAGAATCCACCAAGATGATCGGTCGCGAATTTACGCCGCATAAAAAAATAAAGTGGATAAGCTAAAGCGACATAAACAGTTTCCCATGCGATTGAACCGATCCGCCAGATTTCATGTCCTACTCCCAAAACTGCCAGAGCAACAGCAACCATCTGGAAGGATGATAATTTTTCTTTATAAAGCACACAGCCGACCAGCACCATCACCAGAGGCAGGAGAAAATAACCGAGTGAGACTTCGAGGCCACGCCCATTGATAGGGCCCCATAAAAACAACCACAATTGTGTAGTACATAACAGCGAACTAATCAGCAACCAGATCAAAAATGAAGGCTGTCGTAATACCCGCTTAAAAATACTGCTGATATGTTTCAGATCACCCGACCACCACATGAAGGCTGTGAGGAATGGCAAGGTCGCCAGCATGCGCCAGGCAAAGGTCTGCTCACTATCTAAAGGCTGTAAAAAAGGTAAATACATAGAGCACTCCAAAAACCACGGAGGCCAAGACAGATAACGCGATGCCTTTATACATATTTAAACTCTACTTTCGTTCGCCGGCATTATAACGATTAGTACAATAGAAAGCTTGATGCTTCATCTATTTAAAATGTAGTCATCTCTCGATGTTAGATTGTCTTTCGACACGTAAAATAAAAAACCATGCTGTAGCATGGTTTCCATTAAGACGATATTTTTATCTTTGAGTTTGTTTGGTATGAATCACATCACTCAGGTCATAACCGACCGACTGTGCATATTGTAAATATTCATTCACCACATTTTTATCCAGTTGTGGATTACGTGAGAGTATCCACATATATTTACGTTTAGGCTCTCCGACCAAAACAGTTTGATAATTTTCATCCAGTTTTAAGACCCAATAATCGCCACGAGCGACCGGAATCCAGCGAATAAAGTCCGGCAAGAAACTGACTTTTAATTTGGTATTTTGCGGTGGATTTTGCACAAATGCCTCGCCCAATGACTGGGTTTGTCCACCATCTTTTTTAATGCAGCGGTTATCCACCACGATATTGCCATTTTCATTTAAAGTATAGGTCGCTGTGACATCGCGATCACACTTGTTTTGAAAATACAAAGGTTTGCGTGCTACTTCGTACCATGTTCCCAGATAACGGTCCAGTTCAACTTTCTCAATGGTCGGTAATGGCTCGTCTTTCGCATAAGCCATGGTAGCGGCGCCCAAACCAAGAAGAACCGCACTACCCACCGCAATTTTTGCCAGCTTTAATCCAGTACGTGAAAATTTTTGAGTTGTCATAAAGATACCTATTGCATGTTCACAAAATATTTATTTAAAAATTTCTGTTCATACAATAGCTTTATCCAATTCCTAAATTTGTTACATTATGTTTTCTTTGTGATTGATTTTACGTCATTTAAATAAGATTTAATGCAACAACAATCAATCAAACATCTGGACTTTTAAACGCACAATTTCATCACGCATACGCGCAGCCTGCTCAAACTGAAGCTCTTTGGAAGCTTTCAGCATTTCCTTTTCAAGCTTGTTAATGTGTTTCGCAAACATTTTCGGATCTGCCATGATATGCCGCTCATCGGCACTGATCGCACGTGCCTGATCCGAGACTTTCAATTCAATTGAATCATCATCCAATACTTCACCAGTATCAATTTCCTTGATCACCTGACGCACTGCACTGCGCGGCGTAATGCCATGTTCTTCATTAAACTGAATCTGCTTGGCACGACGACGATCCGTCTCATCAATGGCTTTCTGCATCGAATCAGTAATGCGATCAGCATACAAAATCGCCTTACCTTTCAGGTTACGCGCAGCGCGGCCAATGGTCTGAATGAGAGAGCGCTCAGAACGCAGAAATCCCTCTTTATCTGCATCCAGAATGGCAACCAGTGACACTTCCGGCATATCCAGCCCTTCACGCAGCAGGTTAATCCCGACCAGTACATCATGCACCCCGGTACGCAGTTCATGAATGATTTTGACCCGCTCGACGGTATCGATATCCGAATGTAAATAAGCAACCTTAATCCCGTATTCTTTCAAATAAGAAGTTAAATCTTCGGCCATACGCTTAGTCAAGGTCGTAACCAGCACCCGCTCATTAATGTCTTTACGTAGATTAATTTCTGAAAGCACATCATCGACCTGCGTCAGAACTGGACGAATTTCAATTTCCGGATCGATCAGACCAGTCGGACGTACCACCTGCTCGACAATCTGTTGGGATTTTTCCAGCTCGTAACGTGCGGGCGTTGCGCTGACATAAACAGTCGTCGGCACAATCCGTTCCCATTCCTCAAATTTCATCGGCCGGTTATCCAGCGCGCTTGGCAAACGGAACCCGTAATTCACCAGATTTTCTTTACGCGAACGGTCGCCCTTATACATGGCGCCAATCTGCGGCACCGTCACATGTGACTCATCAATAATCAGCAAGGCATCATCAGGAATATAATCGAACAAGGTCGGTGGCGCTTCACCCGCAGGACGGCCCGACAAATGCCGTGAATAGTTTTCAATGCCGTTGGTATAACCCAACTGCTGCATCATTTCCAGATCATAGCGTGTGCGTTGTTCGATGCGCTGGGCTTCCAGCAGTTTGTCATTTTCCCGGAAGAACACCAGGCGCTCTTTAAGTTCGTCTTGGATGGTTTCAATCGCGCGGGATAAATTGTCTTTAGGCGTAACATAATGGCTTTTAGGATAAATGGTCACGCGAGGTACTTTACGAACCATTTTCCCGGTCAGCGGATCAAACCAGCGGATAGAGTCAACTTCATCATCAAACAGTTCAATCCGGATCGCATCCTGATCGGATTCAGCCGGAAAAATATCAATAATTTCGCCGCGAATACGATAAGTACCGCGCAGGAATTCCAGTTCGTTACGTGAATACTGCATCTCGACCAGACGGCGAATAATGTCATCACGGCCAATGCGATCGCCTTCCACCACATGCAGCAACATGCTCATATAGGCATTTGGATCACCCAAACCATAAATCGCAGATACCGATGCGACAATAATCGCATCACGACGCTCTAGGAGTGAACGGGTTGCAGAAAGGCGCATCTGGTCAATATGGTCATTAATTGCAGCATCTTTCTCGATAAAAGTATCTGAAGATGGCACATAGGCTTCCGGCTGATAATAATCATAATAACTGACAAAATACTCAACGGCGTTATTCGGGAAAAACGCTTTAAATTCGCCGTAAAGCTGCGCAGCCAAAGTTTTGTTATGCGCCATGACAATGGTCGGACGCTGGGTCTGTGCAATGACATTGGCCATGGTATAGGTTTTACCAGACCCGGTAACCCCCAGTAAAAGCTGATCATGAAAACCCTGTTCAATGCCTTTGACAAGTTTTTCAATGGCCTGTGGCTGATCGCCTGCTGGTTGATAACTGGTCACTAATTCAAAGGGTTTTTTATCACTCATAGCTTTCGCTGACTTCGCTGCGGATATAGATTTGATTTATTATGAGGGTAAATTGGAATTACTCAATCCCTGCTTAGGTTTCTGTTTGGTAAAATAAAACAATATTAGTAGTCATTATTTGTTAGCGCTTTAATCGCTATCTGGTTTGAAAAATCATCAAAAAAATATACCGTTACAAAGGGAATAAATACAGAAAAAACCAGGCATTTTCAGCCAGCAGCTTTATTTGGACGTACTCGGCATCCTGTTTTGGATCATGGGTGGAATATTGACCTATCTGTTTGGCTAGTCCGGCACAATTTTGCCTTGACCCCTATTCATTTCACGGGCAACATGAAGATCAGGATGGCCTAGAATAGACAATTATGACTTACCACTATCACGATGAAAGTATTGTTAAATCCCTTCCGGAAAATACGGTTTTTGTTTTTGGCAGTAACTTGGCTGGGCAGCATGGTGGTGGAGCAGCCAGAACAGCACTTGAGCATTTTGGTGCAGTCATGGGCGTAGGTCGTGGCTGGGCGGGTCAGAGCTATGCTATTCCAACAATGAACGAGCATTTGCAACAAATGCCGCTCTCACAAATTCAACACTATATTGATGACTTTAAGATTTACACCAAAAATCATCCTAAAAATAAATATTTTATTACTTCCTTGGGCTGTGGGATTGCAGGTTATAAAGTCGAGGAAATTGCACCGATGTTTAAAGGCATCTCACGCAATGTCATTTTCCCGCAATCTTTCCGTCCTTTTGTCGAAAAGCCGCTGCCAAAATTAAGCGCAAATTTTTTACATACCATATTCCGCGATTCGGTCATTTTAACTCCAGCCAGCGATGAATTGATTGAAAAACTGCCTTTGACCGAAAATGAAAAAAGTCTGGCGAGAATTATTTTAAATACCCAGATCTATCCGACCGACAGCAATGGGCGGGAACGTGTCTTTGAAATTGAAGATATCCTGCACAACCTGAATACCAAGCTAATCGATTTTCAGAGCCATTCAGAAGGTGCCATGTTATTTGGTGGTGTGATTTTAGCACTACTAGAACTTTATAATATTAACGAGAAAGATTTTATCGATGTCTGGCAAGGTGAGCGAGAAATTGCGCCACCGAAACCGGAAAATAAAGCGCGTAAAAGCATTCGTTAATGCTATCAAAATATCTTTCAAAAAAAGCCAATGTTTGAATTGGCTTTTTTTCTGAGCGGCTAAAATGTCGAATATGAAATCAATCAGGTCTGGATTTTATTTTGATCAGTATTTAGAGAGCTTAAATATTTCGTTTGCCTTACTAAGAATAAAATTGAAAAAGATTTGGATAAATTAGAGCACCATTTTCTATTTGCTCGAAAAATCAATCAAATATTGCTCCCCCACTCCCTAAAAACTTCCATAAAAAAAGCCATGATTTATCATAGCTTTTTGAGTCTGATCAATTAGCGTTTGCCCATTGAACGGCGAGTACCACGTGGTGGCATCCAGGTACGGTCAGCATAACGCTGCGGTCTTGGTCTTAAATCTTCCAGAACTTCTTCTGCAGCATTTTGCTCTGCTTGCTTGATCGGGAAAGGTAAATTAACCAGGGGCTTTTTTTTGGGAGGAGTTTGGGTGCTCATGTGATTCACTCAATAATATATGTAGCTATTGTACAAAAAAACTCAGTCGACTGGGTAGCAGGATCTTGGATAAATTCATATGCTCTTGTTTTGGAAAAATAAAAAATCATCCCATGATGGTAAATGCTTGAAGTAATACAGCCTAAAATTTACCTAAACTCTCCTCTAGATATTCCATGATAAAAATTCATTCAATTGAAATTTTAACGCTCTCAAGAGCAAATTTCCTTCACTTTTATACTTAAGCTAGTAGGATAAAAATAATGATTCTTACACAGTATGCATTTCTTAAAACTCAAGAGATATAAACAAAAAATATACAGCAGTTACCAATATTAACCATCGATTGACTTTTGACCTGTTGTTCTATAACTGAATTTTTTAATGTAATTCACATAATTAGTTAACTAGAAAAACGAATAAACACACTGGACATGGAGTTCCAAATCAATGAAAACATTGCTGGCATGTATGGCAGGCCTAGCCACTTTACCTATGGTCGCGCATGCAGATTCCCCTTATTTTAGCTTGCAAGATGGAGATGGCTTTAAGCGTTTCTCGGTATCAGTCGGTGCATTGCATGTGATGCCGCAAGGCAAGGCCCAGCCCTTTAAAGTGAATACTGCTGTTAAAGAAGGCGAAACATCACAAGTAGGTGATATCTCAATTGACTCTGTGAAAAATAATCTTGATCCAGATATGGACCCAAATCTTTCCTCTGTTTTTGTTAATATTCTGGATCGACTTGGTACAGAAACACTGCCTGCAGAGTTAAGTGGGCGAGCTGAAATCTATGGACTGGAAAGCTGGAATAATCCTGGTACAGGCCTGGAAGCGGATGATGTCACCACCTTAGGCATTATGACCAATTACTATTTTACCGATAATATTTCTTTTGAAATGAAAGCCGGCATTCCACCTAAAGTAGACTTGCAAGGCAGTGGTAAAATCTACGCGCCTTTTTCTGCGCTTGCGACTCCAAGTCTTGATTTAATTCCACAAATTCCAGGTGGAATTGATTTACCTGGTATTGAATTGAAAAATGATATTCTCATTACTGATCTGGAAGCTTATGGGCCGGCGGCTTCTGCCCGCGCATGGACACCTGCCTTTGAATTCCAGTATCACTTTGGTAAAACCGGGGTCAATAAATTCCGGCCTTATGTCGGCTTAGGTGTCATGTATGCCTATTTCAATGAACTGGAAATTAACTCACGTACCGAGCAAGACCTGATTGCTGCCGGACATATGATTGCCAATATCAAGGAAGGAAAAGCTGGTGGTTCTCTGGATGGCACGCCAAGTTCAGCCAACCCGAAAGTTGATCTGGAAGCATCCGATGCTTTCGCGCCTGTGGCCACGGTCGGCTTTAGCTATGACTTTAATGAAACCTGGTTTGCAGTCGGTTCAGTCTCTTATGCACATCTAAAAAATGACACGACAATTACAGTGACAGATGCAAATCTAGGTGAACTGATTCGCTCTAAAGCCGATATCGAAGTCAATCCGATTCTGGCCTATGCCGGGATTGGGATGCGTTTCTAAGCTCAATATCCGATTTTTAATTAAAACGGCTTCGGCCGTTTTTTTAGGCTTAATATATTAATAAAAAAAATTTATCTTTTGATCAATATTTATTTAATCGCCTCTATTGCTTGAATCGAATACTATACATATCAACTTTATAGGCATGAATGACGTATGGCTGACAGTCAATTTTCCAAAGCTCTTATTTTTATGCTGATTGGCTCTGCCATCATTTTGGCACTGTCATTGGGTGTACGTCATGCATTTGGCTTGTATCTGGTGCCGATGAGCGAAGAATTTGGCTGGGGTCATAATGTTTTTAGCCTGGCCATTGCTATGCAAAACCTGATCTGGGGTGCAGTTCAGCCAATTACCGGGGCATTTGCCGATAAATATGGCAGCAAGATTGTGGTGGCTGTAGGCGGCGCCTTATATGCAATCGGTCTACTCTTGATGGCAGTTAGCTCAACCGGATTATTGCTTAATCTGAGTGTAGGTCTGATTCTGGGCCTCGCCCTGTCTGCCACCTCATTTCCGGTGTTATTGTCTGCAGTCGGGCGTGCTGCCCCACCAGAAAAACGCAGTTTGGCGATGGGAATTGCCAGTGCGGCCGGATCTTTTGGTCAGTTTATCATGCTGCCTTCGACCCTGCTGCTATTACAGAATGTCGGCTGGTCAGCGGCACTGGTGGTCAGTGCTATTTTGATTGCCCTGATTGTGCCATTGGCTTGGATGCTGAAAGCACCGATGTATGTTAATCCCAACGCAGCCGCTACACCCAATAGAGTCTCATTCAGTTTTAAACAGATTCTGGTGGTGGTGAAAAATCATAAACCCTTTTGGTTTCTGGCCATGGGCTTTTTTGTTTGTGGTTTTCAGGTCGTTTTTATTGGCATCCACCTGCCAGGCTATCTGATTGATCATGGCTTTAATGCTACAACTGGTACAATTTTCTTAGCCTTAGTGGGCCTGTTTAATGTGGTAGGTACCTATACCGCCGGCTGGCTCGGTGGCAAATATTCCAAACCGCATCTGCTAATGGGATTATATGCCTTGCGTGGAATTGCGATTATTGCCTTTCTCATGCTGCCTCTCAGCACATGGACAGTCTATAGCTTTGGTGTCATTATGGGGTTACTCTGGTTATCGACCGTTCCGCTGACCAATGGCATTGTGGCGAATATGTTCGGGGTGAAATATCTGACCATGCTCAGTGGCATCGTGTTCTTTACTCATCAGGTTGGCTCGTTTTTTGGTGGCTGGCTCGGTGGAGTCAATCATGATTTGAGCGGCAATTATAATGCGGTGTGGATGCTATCAATTGTCCTCAGCATTTTTGGCGTACTGGTGCATTTCTGGGTCAATGAGGAGCAAATCGTCCATGACTGATTCTCTGTTGAAACTCAAACTCTCGATTGCTGTGGCAATCCTGCTTTTACTGGCTTTGTCGATTGGACTGTGGTTTCAAACACCTCATTTGTTTGAGTATTTTAATCAGGCTTTTTGCGCACATTAAACTGCTGAAAATATCCTCAGCATAAAATGCGCAATCCATCGCACGATAAGTTAAATGTTTTAAAATCAACTAAATAGTAAAAATATTAGATTATTCATAAACTTATCATTTCTTTTGATTTTATTTCAGTTCGGAATTTTCTTAGATTCTCATCAACAAGAAAATTCTGAGACTTGATAATGACCAGCTTAACCCAACTTTCACAAGCCATTCATGATGCTCCACGCTGGCATCAGCACGATCAATTTCAACATCCGGCTGAAATCAAGATTGTACCGCAAACCGGTCAGGCCTTAGGCGCAGTAGTCTATGGTCTGGATGCCCGTAAAGCCCAGTCATCCGAAACCATTTTGAAACTAAAACAGGCGCTGGCTGAGCATCTGATTTTGATCTTCAAACAGCAAAGTCTGGATGATTTACAGTATCTGGCGTTTTCAACTTATTTCGGTTCCATTTTCCGCCCCGGTGCAGATACACCGGTACTGGCTACGCAGTCCGATAGCGGTGTTCCACCCGATGTCGTTCCGGTGTCCAATGCTGTTGGTCAGGGAGACTATACTGGGCATGGTGAACTGACCCCACATGCCGATCATCAATGGACACCTCTACCTTCTTTTGGTTCATTATTGTATGCAATTGAACTGCCTCAGGATGGCGGACAAACCAGCTGGATCAACACCATTAAAGCTTATAACGCACTCGATAAAGAAACCAAAGTACAGATTGATCAACTACAACTGATTACTTACAACCCTTTCGTGCGACGCCAAAAAACTAAAGATCAGGCTGTTGATCAAGGTTACGGTAATAGCCCGCTGTATCGCTTTAAAGATCAGCCCATATTAAGTCATGCCTATCCACATCCACTGGTGCGGACCCATCCTGAATCTGGCCGTAAAGCGCTTTGGCTAAACACCCATACCGAAGTCGAGCTGGTCAATTATGATGATCAGGCTGGCAGTCAACTGATCGAAAAATTACGTGAGCATATTTCAAAACCTGAGTTCGCTTATGAACATCACTGGGAAATTGGCGATATCGTGTTCTGGGATAATCAGGTGACTTTGCACTCACGCCGTCCATTCCCGGCTGATCAGCGCCGTTTATTAAAACGCATCAGTCTGGCGGGTAGCCGTCCGTTTTAGAAATGAGAAAATCAGAATAACAAGAAAGGTCATTACAACCTTCGATAATAATGACTCACATGTAAATCCTGTACCATTGAGACTTTGACCGGCTCAATGGTTTTTTATTTTTTCAAACAATAAAAATATCTAACTCTGAATATAAATGTAGATAGTAAATCCCTTAACAAAACAAAGCGCCTGTTTACTTTTCCTCACCTAATCTGCCTAGTGTATTTTCCTTTTTCTGCTTAGCGTATTAGAAAATCAGCAATACCCATATGAATAGAGGAAAAAGAAAATGAATGAACTTCAATTTTCAGATTGTGTGCAAGCCTGTATGAACTGTTCCCTGGCATGTGCCAACTGTGCCAGTGCCTGTCTTAAAGAAGAAGATCTGGAGATGATGCGGAAGTGTATCCAGCGCTGTCTGGACTGTGCAGATATCTGTCAGCTTTGCGCCCGTATGGAACAAAAGCAATCTCCATTCATGCATGAAATATGTGAACTTTGTGCGAAAGCCTGTGACTACTGTGTAGAAGAATGTGGTCATCATGAAGATGAACATTGTCAGCAATGTGCCGAAGCATGCCGCCGCTGTGCTGAAGAATGCCGAAAAATGGCGGCTTAAAAATTCGATTTGATCAACTTGACTGACTTAATCACTTCCAATAAAAAAACCGCAAGTGAAGACTTGCGGTTTTTCGGTCTAAGTAAAATATCTCACTTAGAATAAACGGTTCATACCATTCAGCGTTGCTACACGATACGCTTCCGCCATAGTCGGATAGTTAAACGTGGTTTCTACAAAGTACTTGATCGTATTGTTCGGGCTGTTCATAACTGCCTGACCAATATGGATAATTTCAGAGGCATTATTACCGAAGCAATGTACCCCCAAAACTTCCAGCGTTTCACGATGGAACAGAATCTTTAATTCGCCCATAGTATCACCGGTAATCTGTGCACGTGCCAAATGACGGAATGATGCCTGACCGACTTCATACGGAATCTTTTCTTCAGTCAGCTGCTGTTCAGTTTTACCAATCGAAGAAATCTCAGGAATGGTATAAATCCCGGTTGGAATATCAGTCACCGGTGCAACGTCTTTCTCGCCGCTCATGTTGGCACCTGCGCAACGACCTTGGTCATAAGCAGCAGAGGCTAGCGAAGGCCAACCGATCACATCACCGGCAGCGTAGATATTTTCTACTTCGGTCTGATATTGATCATTCACAGTCAATTGACCACGGCTGTTCGGTTTCAGGCCGACATTTTCAAGGCCTAGACCATCGGTATTGCCTGAACGGCCATTACACCACAAAATTGCATCGGCTTTAATTTTCTTGCCGCTTTGCGTGTGCATCACCACATGGTCATCAAATGTTTCTAAAAAGTCGATCTGTTCATTATGACGAATCAATACACCCTGTTCACGCAAGTGATAAGACAGTGCATCAGAAATTTCATCATCCAGATAGCTTAAAAGTTTGTGTTGGGTGTTGATCAAGTCGACTTTATGTCCTAGACCAATAAAGATCGAGGCATATTCACAACCGATTACACCTGCACCATAAATAATGATTTTCTGGATGGAATAGTCCAGATCCAGAATTTTGTCTGAATCAAATACACGTGGATGATTAAAATCAAGAATGTCTGGACGATATGGACGCGAGCCGCTGGCAATGACCAGTTGCTTGAACATCAGCGTTTCTTTAATGCCGTCTGGGTTAAATACAAAAATGGTATTTTGATCCTGAATATAGGCACGACCATGATAAATATCAATTTTATTGCGGTCGTAGAAACGTGAATGTGTATCTACTTGTTGTTGAATAACTTTATGTGCATGACGCAACACTTGCTTCATGGTGAACTGCTTCCAGTCCCCGACTTTTTGAAACAGTGGATCACGTTGATAACGGATAATACTGGATACTGTTTGACGCAATGCTTTACTTGGAATCGTACCGACATGGGTACAGTTGCCACCCAGCTGTTCACGCATCTCAACGATTGCAACACGCTTACCAGATTTGGCAAGTTTCATTGCCGCGCCTTCGCCCGCAGGGCCCGAACCTAGAACTACCGCATCATATTTAACGAAAGTCCCACTAACGACCTCTTTTTTACGTGGCATTCAACGCTCCTCAAAATTAAAAAATTCACTTTAATCTACCTGCTTATTATGACGTAAATCCTGTTGATTTGGTGTATTTAACTCACATATATTGCTTGATAAGAACATTTTTTAAATGAATACCCCTTTTTGCCCTATTTAGAACGAAGTCCGTTATAATAACTGCGCTATCTTTGAGTATCTCCCCCTTCAAAAACAGTGGAAAAGTTGAATATGTCTGAAAACCGTAAACCTGAACAGGGCGTCAAACTTCGCGGTGCGGAAAAAGTTGCCCGCATTCCTGTAAAAGTTGTTCCTACGGTTGAAACGCCACGCAAGCCGGACTGGATCCGGGTAAAAATGGCGGCACCTGAAGAAGTTCAACGCATTAAAACCACACTACGTCAGCAAAAATTACATACGGTGTGCGAAGAAGCCGCCTGTCCAAACCTGCCTGAATGTTTTGGTGGCGGTACTGCGACTTTCATGATTATGGGCGATATCTGTACCCGTCGCTGTCCATTCTGTGATGTGGCACACGGCCGTCCAAATGCACTCGATGCAGATGAACCGCGTCATATGGCAGAAACCATTGCCAACCTGGGTTTGAAATATGCGGTAATCACTTCGGTAGACCGTGATGATTTACTGGATGGTGGTGCACAGCATTTTGTCGATTGCATTAAAGAAGCACGTGCCTTAAGTCCGAATACCTTACTCGAAATTCTGGTACCAGATTTCCGTGGCCGTATGGATATCGCGCTGCGCATCATGACTGAATGTCCGCCAGATGTATTTAACCACAATATCGAAACTGTACCGCGTTTATATAAAGCCATGCGTCCAGGTTCTGACTATCAGCACTCTTTAAACCTGCTGAAAATGTTTAAAGAATACTGCCCGGACGTACCAACCAAATGTGGTCTGATGGTCGGTATTGGTGA
This sequence comes from Acinetobacter lwoffii, assembly GCA_963516025.1. Lineage (GTDB taxonomy): Bacteria > Pseudomonadota > Gammaproteobacteria > Pseudomonadales > Moraxellaceae > Acinetobacter > Acinetobacter lwoffii_R. Next base: position 13,766 of record CAUPZU010000029.1, on the reverse strand, counting down.
AACTGAAGAAGAAGTGCTTGCTCTGCTTGATGATTTACATGCGCATGGCGTGGATTATGTGACGATTGGTCAGTATTTGCAGCCTTCAAAAGAACATGCAGCGATTGACCGCTTTGTAACACCTGAAGAATTCGAGCGTTATACCGAACATGGCCAAAAACTGGGCTTCCGCAATATCTGGGCAGCACCAATGGTTCGTTCAAGCTACTTTGCCGACCGCCAATACTACGGCGAACCAGTTCCAGCAGTGCGCCGTAAAGTTGACCCTGCCAAAAAAATTGCAGTTCAGGCCATTGAAGCTTAATACTGTTTAAATAAATGAAATAAAAGCCCTCTCAAGTAGAGGGCTTTTTAATATCCATAATTGAAATTCTACTCAGCGTTAAACGCCATTTTTTATTTTAGATAAGATTAAGTCATTACTTATCTTCACATTTCTTTGCGCGTTCTCACTTGAAGACTGAGCATTTTTCAAACAATCTCAAAAATAGATGAAAGATTTAAAAATATCGTTGTAAGACTTGAAAACGATCATTCTCACACGTGCAATGCTGAACCTGTCCGATCCTCAAGCGACAAAAAAATGAATGAACTGTGACAAAAATTCTATGAGATCCCCGTATAGGCAGCGTTGTATAAATCTGGAGAACTATAACAATGCTATTTATATTTGCTGTACTACTGCTATTACTCAGTTTATGGGCCGTTTTCTATTTTCAGCTCTCACGTAGCGCGGGTGCAATTGCGCTGATCATCGTGTCAATTGTCTGCGCTTTTATTAGCCCATGGTCGCTGATTCTAGGAATTCCGCTGATCCTAATTAGCCTTGTAGTGATGATCGACCCTTTACGTATGTCGTTTATTTCCAAACCGGCCTATAAAGCACTGGCAAATGCCATGCCGAGTATCAGTCCGACAGAACGCGAAGCACTGGATTCCGGAACTAGCTGGTGGGAAAAAGAGCTGTTTATGGGTGCACCGAATTGGGAAACCTTTAACAGTTATCCTTATCCAAAGCTGTCGCTAGAAGAACAGGCCTTTCTGGACAATGAAGTTGAAACCTTGTGCAGCATGCTGGATGAATGGGAAATTCACGAGCAGAAAGCGCTGCCTGATCATGTCTGGCAATATATTAAGGAGCATGGTTTTTTGGGCCTGATTATCCCCAAAGAATATGGTGGTCGTGCCTTTAGCTCCTTTGCCCAAAGCCGAGTGATGAGCAAGATTTCCTCTCGCTCCCTCACCACGGCCGTGAGTTGCATGGTACCGAACTCTCTCGGCCCGGGTGAACTATTGCTGCATTATGGTACTGAGGAACAGAAAAACCGTTACCTGCCGGGCCTGGCGCGAGGTGAAGAAATTCCCTGTTTCGGCCTGACTAGTCCTGAAGCGGGTTCTGATGCAGGTGCTATTCCCGATACTGGCGTGGTCTGCTATGGCCAGTTTGAAGGTCAGGAAATCCTAGGCTTGCGAATGAATTTTTCCAAACGCTGGATTACGCTGGCACCCATTGCAACAGTGGTAGGTCTGGCCTTTAAAATGTATGACCCGGATCATCTTTTGGGCGAACAGACTGAATATGGTATTACCTGTGCCCTGCTGCCTGCCAGTCATGAAGGCGTAATAGTGGGACCACGGCATAACCCGGGACCGCCATTCATGAATGGAACAGTGGAAGGTAAAGATGTCTTTATTCCACTGGACTGGATTATTGGTGGCGTAAAAAATGCCGGTAAAGGATGGCGCATGCTGATGGAATGTTTGGCAGTCGGTCGTGGCATTTCCCTACCAGCGCTGTCTACTTCTGCTTCAGAAATGACTTATTTAAATGTGGGTGCTTTCTCTCGTATTCGTCAGCAATTCAAGATTTCAGTTGGTAAGTTTGAGGGTGTTCAGGAAGCCAATAGTGAAATCGCCAGTGACACCTATATGCTGGAAGCCTTCCGTTATCTGGTCACCTGTGGTCTGAATCAGGGTGGCAAGCCTGCCGTAATGACGGCGATTGCCAAATACTATGCAACTGAAGGCATGCGTAAAGTGGTCAATCACGGCATGGATGTGGTCGGTGGTCGTGCCATTCAGATGGGGCCGCGTAACTTTCTGGCACCTTACTATCAGGCAATTCCAGTCTCCATTACCGTCGAAGGCGCCAATATTCTCAGTCGTTCCTTGATGATTTTTGGACAGGGTTCAATGCGCTGCCATCCTTATCTATATGAAGAATTACAGCTCTTACAGGCAGAAGACTCGGCAGCGGCTCTAAATCCTTTTGATAACTTGCTGTTTAAGCATTTGGGTTACACCTTTAACCGGACTGCTCGCTCCTTTGCCTATGCCTTTACAGGTGGCTCAAGTGCTGCGCCGCAAAGTGCGGTTGATTTCACCCAGCCTTATTATAAGATCATTAATCGGCTGAGTGCCAACTTTGCTTTAACTGCGGATATGTGCCTAGGTTTACTCGCAGGGGATATCAAACGTAAGGAAATGCTTTCGGGTCGTCTGGCCGATATTCATGCACATCTGTTTATTGCTTCCTCAATTCTGAAATATTTTGAGCATAGCAAAAAGACTGAAGATGAGCGTTTACATGCACAGCTTGCGGTAGAAAAGTCTCTGTATACAGCGCAAGAAGCTTTTTTTGACCTGTTTGCCAACTTTCCATCAGGTACAGCAGCAGGCATGGTCAAACTGCTATGTTTCCCATTTGGCCGTCCGGTACAGAAACCATCAGACCAGCTGAAACAGCAGGTAGCGAACAGTATGATGGAAGACAATGCTTTCCGCCAGGTCTTGAAAAAACATGTCTATTACAATACTCATGAACATGATGTCACCGGCCGTATGGAATCTACTTTCACCATGTTGCTGGACATTGAACAGCTGTGGGATCGCTTTAAAAAAGCAGAAAATAAAGACCAGTTCAAGGGTTTAAGCTTTGCAGAGCATGTGGCAGATGCACAGCTACAAGGCTTTATTAATGATCAGGAAGCAGAAAAACTGCTGCACTATAATGCGCGCCGTTATGACAGCATGTTGACCGATGTATTTGATCTGCATTTGCAGGAAGTATTGGAGCTTGAGAATCCGTATCTCATCAAGGAAGATGCCAAAGGAACGGATACTTCAGTGCAAACTGATCCTTCACACTCAGTATCTCCTTAAATAAAACTTGAAGTTAAGGTGTCATAAATTCCAGAGTGAAGTCATTTTATTACTTTACTCTGGAAGCTTCACAAGTGGCTTTTCAGCCACTTTTTTACGACTATTGCACGATGGTATTTTGGATGGAAAGTACTAAGCTAGCCCTATAAGAAAATTGAGGGTAGACAATGTCACAACAAGATTATGAAAATGGCTTGAAAGTCCGTACTGAAGTGATGGGTGAAAGCTTTGTGAAGCGTGCTCAGGAAAATACCGTTCCATTTACCCAGCCATTACAGGACTGGATTAATGAGCATGCGTGGGGTTCGACCTGGCAACGTGAAGGTGTGTTACCGCGTAAATACCGCTCTTTAATTACCATTGCCTTCCTTACAGCTCAAAAAAGTCCTACTGAACTGAAAGGCCATGTGCGAGGTGCCTTAAATAACGGCGCAACGGTTGAGGAAATTCAGGAAGTGCTGCTGCATAGCCTGCCTTACTGCGGTGCACCGGCAACCCAGGAAGCGTTTCGTGCCGCGCTTGAAGTCATTCAGGAATATCAGGCAAATCAACAGAATTAAGATTTACTTAGGCTATTGAGCTGCCTAATGAATAAATAAAGCCGGGAATTAAAATTCCCGGCTTTTTAAATTTTAAACTGATATATCTATAGCTATAACTTCTTTAACACTGTCTTTAATATTGTTTGAAAAGATTATCTTCTTAATTCAATTTGCGTACGTTGTTCCAATCCTTGTACCGCAGCGGAAAAATCCAGCTGGCTGGCCTGAGGTCTGGCAATCTGCTGAAACTGTTGCTGAACCAAAGACATCACTGATAAATCCAGTTGCTGCTGTTGCACCAGTTCTAAAGCAATACCAATATCTTTCTGCAATAAATCCAGCGCAAAGGTTTTATGAAACTCACGGCTCAGTACACGCTGCGCCATGATATTTTCCGACATGCTACTTTTACCACTGGAATGATTAATACAGTTCAACGCACTGCTTAAGTCAACTCCCTGCCCTTTCAGTACAGTTAAGCCTTCAGCCAGCGCCCATAAATGCGTAGCCATCAAAGTATTGTTAATGGCTTTCACTGCAAAACCGGAACCACTTTCTCCCACATATTCAATCAACCCAGCAAAAGCAGCAATGACCGGTTTGGCTTGCGTAAAGGCAGATTCACTTCCTCCCACCATCACGGTTAAAGTGCCTTTTTCTGCCCCAACAGTCTGACCAGATACCGGAGCATCCAGGTAATAGCTTCCCTGTTGCTCCAATCGATTTGCCAGTTTTTGGGCCGATTCTGGTACACCGCTGGTACAGTCAATCCAGATTGCACCCGGTTTAGGTGGATGTGCAGCAATTAGCTTCTCTACATCCTGACTGGTCGGCAAGCAAGAAAAAATAAAATCTGCCTGAACCGCCTGTTCAATACCCACTGCCTGAGTCCTGAAAGATTGAGCATGATCTAGCGCTTTCTGTTCAGTCCGGTTCCAGACCCAAACCGGATGTCCGAGTTTTGGCAAATGGGAGGCCATATGCCAGCCCATTGCCCCAAGTCCTAAAAATGCAACTGTATGACTCAAAAAATACTCCTTATATTAAGCGACTGGCTTAACCTCAACTTCTGTTGCGGTCGATGCAGGTTCAGGCAATTCTTTATCTTCACCACGATTTAGGAACAGGTTCAACAAAATCGCAGCCAAAGTCGCAGTACCGATACCACCCAAATCGAAACCACCAATCTGCAAGCTATAATTACCTGTCCCCATAATCAGACACACCGCACCAATAATCAGGGTACTGTTCTTGGTAAAATCAACATGGTTATCCACCCAGATTTTGGCACCCGCCACAGTAATCAACCCGAAGACCACAATCGATGCGCCACCCAATAAAGCTACTGGAATGGTACTGATCACCGCACCAAATTTAGGTGAAAGTCCCAGCAAAATAGCGAAGATCCCGGCAAAAATAAATACGGTGGTGGCGTACACTTTGGTCACTGCCATCACACCGATATTTTCAGCATAAGTGGTCATCCCGGTACCGCCGACAGAAGCGGATAATGAAGTACAAACCCCATCTGCAAAGAAACCGCGTCCCATATACGGCGACAGATTTTTACCAGTCATTGCGGATACCGCTTTAAAGTGCCCAAGATTTTCTGCAACCAGAATAATGGCCACTGGTGCAATCATCAGCATGGCATTCATTTCAAAGACCGGACTCTGGAAATTCGGCAAACCAAACCATGCTGCTTCACTGACTTTGGTAAAATCAATCGCAGATCCGAAGCCCATGACGTTTGTGAAAAGGAAATAAATCAGATAGGAAGATAACAAGCCCAATAACAGCAACAGACGGCGTACCATTCCTCGGGTAAACACAGCAATCACACTGATACAGATAATGGTGATTAATGCCATCCACGAATCAAACTGGTTCGCTGAAACACTCTTAATTGCGACTGGCGCCAGGTTCAAACCAATGATCATCACAATCACGCCTGTCACTACTGGCGGCATCAGTTTTTCAATCCAGTTGGTACCGGTTTTCATGACCAGCAGACCAATCAAGGCATAGACAATACCGCAAGCAATGGTACCGCCAAGCGCCAGTCCGATATTAGGATTCGCACCAACTCCGGAATAACCTGTAACTGCGACGACCGCACCAATAAAGGCAAAGCTGGATCCCAGATAACTAGGCAATCGACCGCCCGTGATCAGGAAAAATAAAATGGTCCCAATCCCGGTAATGAAAATCGTGAGATTGGGATCAAACCCCATTAATAAGGGTGCCAGCACGGTTGCGCCAAACATGGCAAACACATGCTGCAACCCGAGAATAATACTTTTTCCAGCAGGCAGATATTCATCTGTTTGCACGGGTGTGGTATCGAGATTGCCTTGGTAAGGCTTAAATTTTGGAAACCACGTTTCTTTTTCTTGCATCGGCTTCCCCTCCTTGATTAGGATTGAATTGAATTAGCACATTTTGTGTGGCTCACAGTAAGAACGGTTGAAGTACATCAGCGCATTGCCTTGACGCTGGCACATAGCTTTCACTTCACAGAACAGTACGTCATGACTGCCTACGGATAAACATTGGACTACCTCGCAATCAAAACTGACCAAGGCATCCTCAAGTACTGGTGACTGGGTTAGCAAAGTTTTCCAGTTCCCCTGACTGAAACGCTCTGCCATAGGTGTTTTTCCACCAAACAGATTGGACAGATGTTGCTGATGTGAAGCTAGGGTATTCACACACAACACCTGATTTTTCTTAAAAGTTTCATAAACTGATGCTGAGCGGTTCAGGCAGACCAGCAAAGTCGGCGGTGTATCCGTCACACTGCATACGGCGGATGCGGTAAACCCGGCCAAACCTGCATCCCCTTGTGTAGTAATCACATTCACAGCAGCACCCAGATTGGACATACCCTGACGGAAAATCTGCTGATCGACCTGGGTAAACACTTCAGCTGCGTTTTCAGTCTTTAGCACCTTATTTAATGCACGGTTTTCTGTAACTGCTTCCGTGATGATTTTAGACAGTTTGGCATTCATGCTGTTCTCCCTACCCCAAGTCAATATTCAGTTTTAGACCCAGGGCATCTAGTAATGAGATTTAATCAGGTGGATTAGCTTATACATGGGCAATCGAAGCAATTTCGACCACCGCATCCGGTTTTACCAAGCCAGTCTGTACGCAATATCGTGCCGGTTTATCTCCCGGGAAATATTCTGCATAAACTGCATTAATCGCAGCATAATCTGCCCAGTCTTTGACAAAGACATGGTTAAAGGTCACGTCATCCATACTGCCGCCTGCTTCTTCAATCACACGCTTGATGGTTTCCAGAATATGACGGGTCTGTGCTGCGGCATCACCGACATGCACCACATTATTATTTTCATCAAAGGCCAATGTACCGGATACATACACAATATTGTCTGCCTTGGTTGCCGGTACATACGGTGCTAATGGTTTCGATGTTCCTGCTGGAATAATGATTTCTTTAGGCATACTATTTTTTCCTTAATTCTGTTCTTTAATTCTTTACGCGCTTACAGCTAATTCAGTTTCTTTTAGTGACTCACTTTCTTTTTGAAAGGTCTCGACAAAATTTGCAGTATCTGACACCCAGCCAAAGAAGGTCTTGATGTTATACAGACTGGCTTCATGGGCTTCGACTGGACCTGCCTGATGACAGGCATCGGCAAGTGCTACACCGAAATACTCCAGAAAGAAGCCATCACGTAGTGTCGACTCTACACAAACGTTGGTGGCAATCCCGACAAAGACCAGATTACGAATACCACGCACACGTAACATGCTGTCCAGCGCGGTATTAAAGAAACCGCTATAACGTGGCTTTTCGATCACCAGGTCTTGTGGCAGTGGCTTTAACTCATCAATCAGCTCAAAATCCCAACCGCCTTTTGCTAACAATTGACCCTGTAATTCAGGACGTTTACGCATGGTTTTTAAGGCATTCGATTTATGGAAATTCGGAGAATCCGTACCACCCGCTTCCTTATATTCGGCATCCCAGCCATTTTTGAAATAAATCACCTGAATACCGGCTGCATGCGCTGCATCAACTGCCTTTTTAATATTTTCAACCACCGGCTTGGTCTTTGAGACATCAAAGCCCGCCAGATCGAGATAGCCACCCTGCGAGGTATAGGCATTTTGCATATCAATCACGATCAAAGCTGTCTGTTCTGGTGCAAGACAGATCGCTTCTGGTTCAGCTTTAAGGATTTTTCCTGTGCCGAGTTTTTCAGTAAAACCGGCTGTTACCACTGATTCACTCATGCGCTTTTCTCCAGAACAGGTTCTGCATCTTCAATGACAATATGCTCACGACATTTCATCAATGGCTGGATTTTTTGACCGAAATCTTCAACCCCTTGAATAAAATCATCGAAAGTCAGTAGTACACCTTCAGTACCCTTGATCTCGCCAATTTCATCCAACATTCGTGCCACATTTTCATAAGAACCTACCAGCGTACCCATATTGATATTCACTGGAGATACGCTAGAAGCCATTTGACGGATATTGGTATCTGTACCCGAAGTGGTATCTTTACCGCCCTGATTCATCAGCCAGTTAATCGCTTCCATATCGGCGCCATCGTTATAGTGCTGCCATTTGGCTTGAGCTTCTTCATCGGTTTCTGCAGCAATCACCATAAACAGCACATAAGTCTGTACATCACGGCCAGTCACATCTGTTTTTTCTTTGAGGCGGTCATTAATTTCTGCATAAGCTGTTGGAGTATTCAGGCCTTTACCAAACACGAAGTTATAGTCAGCATATTGTGCAGAAAACTCTAAACCTGCATCAGATTGACCTGCACAGATAATCTTCATGTCGGCTTGTGGACGTGGGCTAACACGGCAATCTTCCATCTGGAAATGTTCGCCTTTAAAGTCTGATTTACCAGTCGCCCAAAGTTCACGAAGAATCTGTACATACTCAGACAGATATTCATAGCGTTTGCCGAAATAGTCATTACCTGGCCACATGCCCATTTGGGTATATTCAGGTGGCTGCCAGCCGGTCACGACATTCAGACCAAAACGGCCATTTGAGATCGAATCAATTGTTGATGCCATACGCGCGACAATTGCGGGTGGCATCACCAGAGTTGCGGCAGTTGCGAAAATTTTAATTTTGCTGGTTACCGCTGCAAGACCTGCCATCAGGGTAAACGTTTCCAGGTTGTGTTCCCAGAATTCAGTCTTGCCACCAAAGCCACGCAGCTTGATCATAGAAAGTGCGAAATCGAAACCATAGTGCTCAGCGCGCTGTACGATTTGTTTGTTTAACTCAAAAGTCGGCATGTACTGCGGTGCATTTTCAGAGAGTAACCAGCCATTATTTCCGATTGGACAGAAGACACCTATTTTCATTTTCACACCTCATTATTTTTAACACTTATTCAAAATTCTGATTCCACTTCGGGAATTTTATTTACAAGATAAACATTGCAAAGCGTGTGCCAACTATATTTAATTTATAATTATCAATTACTTAATATTTTATTTTTTGAATTTTTAGTAAAATAACCATTTTTACCTATGAGTCAATTTTGAACATATTGTTTCATTCAAGTGCACTCGTAGCAATTTTTGCATTTGCAGTTCATGCATCAATTCGAAGTAAAAACCATGCTGATGCTACAAAAATGATTGATTAGAAAAAATAAAAAACCAGACACGAGGTCTGGCTTTAAAAAAATCTTCAAACTAAGGGGAAATCAGGAAGGAAAGGATCAGTTGATTCACCTGATCTGTCTCGGTCACGGTGGAAGCATGTGCACCTGTAGCGAGTAAACTGAGATGACTATGCGGCAGGCATTGCTGTAATTGCTGTGACCGTTGATAAGGCACCAGAAAATCATCCTGATTGGCAATTAGATGTATAGGAACATCTTTTAATGCTTGCTGATGCTCTGTGTTCAGTTTAAAAGCCTGCACGGCTTGTAAGCGTGCTAGAACATTTGAAATTGGAGGAAAATCTAAAAGCTGCTTGTTCTCTGCTTCGGTTAACTGATCAATATGGGTTGAAATCCACTGCGGCGGATAAAGAAATAAAGCCTGTGCTCTCACATATGCCTCTGCCCCGCTATTCACTAATAAGGAAGTTCGTGCCTGAAAACATTTTTGGGTATGTGAATCCAGTTCTCCCCAGGCATTCAACATAGTCAGGCTGAATAACTTAAACGCTTTATCAACCTGATAAGTCGCAAGCTGCATGCCGATATGCCCACCCAATGCATGACCAATAAAATGAAATTCACGGATATCCTGATTGATCAATAAATCCAGAATCTGTCGGGCCATATGATCTACGCAATAAGGTATTGACAACAGTTCAGAATCCGAATGGCAACCTTCCTGATCATAAGTCACCACATGAAAATATTGCTGCAAAGCCTCAATTTGTGGATTCCAGAAACTGGCATGTCCGCCTAATCCGGAGGAAAGTACTACATAAGGCGCATCAACCCATGCTGCATGATGAATAAATAAAGACATAAAATTCTCATAGTTTCGCTATGAGATGAGTGCAGCAAAATACATGCCTGAACAGGACTATTTTTGAACAATTGTTAAAATTATAGCCAGTACACATTAAAGCTGTAATAAAATTCCTGTACCTCAAAGCGCACGTTATAGCCTAGATCTGTTAACTCCGCAGACAAGTCACGAATATCTTCCAAAGGCAGATGTTTAGGAAAAACTGTCAGTACCGCTGTATTGCCTTGTCTGGCATTATCTTCAATTAGTTGTGCCAGACGGGGCTTGTACATTTCAATATCCAGGTTAGCAACATTGGATAAAATTTTGGCCTGATCTGCCGTCATAAAAGTCATTTTTATTTTCTCTTTTAATGTTATTTCATTAAGCTAAATGATTTATAAAGCGCTTAATATTTCACTTTTGTATCAGAACAAGCTGAAATAATTGCATAAAAAAATCCCTCATGATGAGGGATTTTTTTTGATCAAACTTACTGGCCTGGTAGAGGAATATATTGTGAAGCACTGTCTTGTGCCTTACGTTCAGTCACCACAACTTCTAGCATCATGGTTTTCCCTGCCCGCTCAATTTCAATCTGAATGGTACTGTTTGGCTTTTGCAAAGCCACAAAATTAATCAGATGTGAGGCGGAACTAATCTCTTCCTCATTTACTTTCATAATTTTATCACCACGCTGGATTCCCGCTTTGGCAGCAGGTCCATCTGGGAGCACTTCTGCGACGGTTACGCCTTTTTCTTTAGGTTGCAGAACATCATCACGCTCTGCAGGTAATAAGCTGATCCCTAACCAGCCACGAACCACACGGCCATCTTTCAAAATGGCATTCATCACCTGCTGACAGATTTTGGCCGGAATGGCAAAACCAATCCCCAGCGAACCACCAGACTGCGAGAAGATTGCAGTATTCACACCAATTAAATTACCGGCGACATCAATCAGCGCACCACCCGAGTTACCCGGGTTAATTGCAGCATCAGTCTGCACAAAGTCTTCATAGGTATTAATACCCAAGTCTGAACGGCCCGTTGCCGAGATAATCCCCTGCGTCACGGTTTGCCCAACACCAAAAGGATTACCAATGGCCAGAACCACATCACCGACTTCATTGCCACTGAGTTTAAATGGCAAAACTGGCAATTGCGTCAGTTCAATCTTGATCACGGCCAGATCGGTATCCGGGTCAGTTCCGACCACTTTAGCTTCGGCACGACGTCCATCCTGCAAAGCCACTACAATCTGATCGGCCTGCGCAATCACGTGGTTATTGGTCAGGATATAACCGTCTGGACGTACAATTACACCCGAACCTAAACTGTTTTCATTCGGGCTTTGTCCATACTGGTCAGGTAATTGATCGCCAAAAAATTCACGAAATACCGGATCAGTCAGTAAAGGATGCGCCTGTTGCTTGACTTTTTGGGTAGTAAAAATATTCACGACAGCGGGTGCTGCCACTTTTACAGCAGCACTGTAGGAGACCACGCCTCCTGAGCGCGACGTATCAATCAACGGCTCTACTTTTTCAGCAGGCATTTTAACGCCATCTGGCGCAACTGGTGCCTTTGGTTTTTGTAGTTGTTGCCACCCCAAAAAACCGATAATGACTAAAATCAGTAACACCCAGGGTAACCATGTAAAGGTGCGGCGCACGTTGCTATCCTCTAAAATATTTTAATTCGTTGATGACTAAGTAATTTGTGTCCTATTGTAATGCTAAACACATAACTAAACACAAAAAATTCCACAGAGATTTGTGCAGCTTTAGTTACAATTAGACCTATAGATAAATATGGGCAAGTTTTAAACTTACAGGAATTTTATGGCGAATTTGAACGATATTATTCAATGGTGTGACCAAACTTTGGCAGCACGTGAATTTAAGGATTATGCACCGAATGGTTTGCAGATTGAAGGCAAATCCGAGGTGCATAAAATCCTCTGTGCCGTGACCGCCTCCCAAAGTGCAATTGAAGCCGCAATTGAGCAAGGCGCAGATTTACTGCTGGTGCATCACGGCTATTTCTGGAAAGGAGAACCCTATCCGATTACCGGGATGCGTGGTAAGCGCATTAAAACCCTGATTCAAAATGATATCTCACTGGTTGGCTATCACCTGCCTTTAGACAGTCATCCAACACTGGGAAATAATGCCGCCATTGCGGATTTATTGGAACTCGAAAATATCGAACAGCTTGATCCGAGTGAAAAACGTCCAATTGGCAATATTGGCTATTTAAAACAGCCAATGAGTCCGGAAGATTTTAAAAATTATGTTTCAGAAAAGCTGAGCTTTGATGCGATTCATCTTTCCGCTGACAAAACTCAAATCCATAAAGTCGGCTTCTGTACCGGCGGTGCGCAAGACTATATTCACAAGGCAGCACTACAAGACTGTGATGCCTATATTTCGGGCGAAGTGTCTGAACGGACCTTTTATGAAGCTCAGGAACTGAATGTGCATTATTATGCTTGTGGCCATCATGCGACTGAAAAATACGGTGTGCAACGCCTTGGCAAGGCTATTTCAGAACAGTTTAATATTGAGTATGATTATTTCGAATTAAACAATCCGATTTAATTCGACTGACGGTTATGATCAGTGGCTTTATTCATATATTTTCAGGCTTTATTCTGTATTGTTATTTATACACGATGCCCATTTCTGCCCGATTATCTATTACAATAAAGCCACTTATTGTTAAAACCCAGCAAAATGCAAGGAATTGAGAACATGACAACCATTACTTTACCAGCATTACCTTACGGCTACGAAGATCTTGCTCCACACATCAGCAAGGAAACTTTAGAATACCATCACGACAAACACCACAATACGTATGTGGTTAACCTGAATAACCTGATCGCTGGTACTGAGCTTGAAGGCAAAACTCTAGAAGAAATTATTACAGCAACTGCTGGTGATGCTTCTAAAGCAGGTGTTTTCAATAACGCGGCTCAAGTTTGGAACCACACGTTCTACTGGAACTGTATGGCTAAAAACGGTGGCGGTAAAGCAACTGGTACTTTGGCTGCAAAAATTGACGAAGCTTTCGGTTCTTATGAAAAATTTGCTGAAGAATTTGCTGCTGCTGCAACTACTCAGTTTGGTTCAGGTTGGGCTTGGTTAGTGGCTGACGAAGTAAACGGTCAGCTTTCTATCATGAAAACTTCAAATGCTGATACGCCAATGGCGCACGGTAAAATTGCAGTGTTGACGATTGACGTTTGGGAACACGCTTACTACATCGATTTCCGTAATGCTCGTCCTAAGTACATCTCTACTTTCCTAGAAAGCCTAGTAAACTGGGATTATGCAAATGCGAAATATGCAGGTCAGCCTGCAGGTGTTGAGAAATAATTTTTTATTTCTTTGCTAAAAAAATCACCCATTTCGGGTGATTTTTTTATTTTTAGGCTCTAAATGAATATTTATGAAGCAAACAATTCATTTCTTTACATTAATTGATTGACGACCTGGTTATTCATCCCTAAAATGCCGATCAGATTCTCCAATAGCTCAGTCGGTAGAGCGACGGACTGTTAATCCGCAGGTCC